>SLPR01000564.1 GCA_007131895.1 Bacteroidales bacterium
AAACTCAGGGAGGCCGGTGCGGTTATTCTCGGGAAAGCCAACCTGAGTGAATGGGCCAACTTTCGGGGTGAACTCAGCAGCAGTGGCTGGAGTGGGGTAGGAGGACAAACCCGAAATCCCTATGTGTTGGATCGCAACCCATGTGGGTCGAGCTCAGGTTCAGGTGCAGCTGTTTCAGCCAATTTGTCTATGCTGGCCATAGGAACAGAAACCAATGGTTCTATCGTTTGCCCATCGCAGGCAAACGGAATCGTTGGACTCAAACCAACGGTTGGCCTTGTAAGTCGCAGAGGAATTATACCCATTTCTCACTCTCTTGACATCGCAGGCCCCATGGGACGAACAGTAAGTGATGTGGCTATTGCTTTGGGAACTCTCACCGGGATTGATCCTGAAGATGAGCATACCCTCGCCAGTGAAGGCAGATTTTTTACTGATTATTCTCAGTTTTTGAAAGAGGATGGTCTGCAGGGTAAGCGGCTGGGTTTTTTTACCGGCCCAATGGGACGCAATTTCAAAGTAGATACCCTGATGCGACAGGCAATAGAATTCATGGAAAGCCAGGGAGCGGAAATAATTGAAATTGAGCAGATAACGGCTCCAGGCACTGGCAATCATGCTTTCCAGGTTATGTTGTTTGAATACAAATACGGATTGAATAAATATTTTGCCTCTTTGGGACCCGATGCTCCCATCAAGAGCCTGGAAGAGCTCATTGCTTTTAATAAGTCAGATTCCATCAGCCTGCGCTACTATAACCAGGCCTACCTGGAAATGGCACAGGAAAAAGCGGGACTGGATTCGCAGGAATATCTGGATGCCCTGGAGGCAATGCATCGCGGAGCAAGAGAGAATGGCATTGATAAGGTGATGGATGAGCACAACCTGGATGCAATAATTGCTCCCACAGGGAGCCCGGCATGGAAAACCGACTGGGTTAACGGAGATAGCTTCCAGCTTGGAAGTTCTTCACCGGCTGCTCATGCAGGATATCCCAACATAACGCTTCCTATGGGGTTTGTTGACGAACTCCCTGTTGGGATGTCGGTTTTTGGACGAGCCTGGAGTGAGCCCGTATTGCTGGAAATTGCCTATGCTTTTGAGAGGGGAACGTTGCACAGGAAAATCCCCCGCTTTTTAATTACGGAATATCTTTGAGATTTCTTATGGTAATCAAAGAATAATTGGAAAAGTACTATTAATATGAAACCTAAATGCAATGTTGAATCCCGAATCCACTCAATGCAATTCTTTCCATTTCTTCCTCTCTTTTATATTAATGGGCTTGATCCTGATGTTGTCAGGAAACTCATATGCAGATTCTGATTATGATACGGGAAAACGGGTTGTTCCAGTCAAAATATACACAAGTGAACGGGCAGCTGAATCTCCTCTGGTTATTACCCGATGGAATGCAAGCCCGGCAGATGAAATATTGGTGACAGCGGAAAGTATTGCAACTGATTACCAGATTTTTACCATAGAGTTGGGAGGCGATGACTGCCAGGTAATTCAACTTTCCGGCCAACTGGGAGCCGGACGGGTGCAGGTATGTCCTCAGGAGTTGGAGGATACGTTGTTTGTTCATTATCCGGTCATCGAAACCATCGTATTTCTTCATACCAACGATCATCACTTTGACATCAACCTGCAGGATGAGCTGGAGGCAAAGATTACAGAAATCCGCAATAGTTATCCCGATGTGTTTCTTTTCGATGCAGGAGATATTTTGGTAAGACACCCTCACCGCTGGATTGTAAATGATACCCTGGAAAAAGATATTGAATGGTACGGACAGCGTTCGATGGAGATGGTCGAAAGCATGAATGCCCTGGGCTACCAGGCTATGACCCTGGGCAATCACGAGCTGGATTACAAGGAACCTTTTACCGGTCAGGCATTAATGGCAGCAGACTTTCCTTTGTTATCAGCCAATATGGAAATTACCACCGATGCATTACCTTCGCCCCAAAGTCATTTACATTTCAGCACACATACCGGACGCAATATCAGTGTGCTGGGTTTATCAGTGGCCAGTGGCAACAAACCCGGAATCCTGCAAAAGGATATTTTTGAAACCGCAGCCCAATATATGTATCTGCGTGAAGAATCCGATGTATTTGTAGCCCTGACCCATATCGGGCTGCAGAATGACGCCCGCCTGGCTGAAGAATTCCCCCTGTTGGATATCATCATAGGTGGCCATTCCCACCACCTCATCGAAGAAGCGGTTTTGGTAAACGATGTACTGTTAGCCCAGGCAGGCGGCAACCGCCATGAAGTGTCCGACCAGCATCCCGTCTACCTTGGCAAAATCACAGTTAGGCTGGAAAACGGACAAGTTGCCCAAAAAGAAGGGTACGTGATTTTTATCGGCGATGAGTAGGGGGTAATGAATATGCCAACACCCCGGATAACCCGGATATGCTGCAGAGCAGCACAACCTTTGTAGTCGAATGTATACGATGCTAATTGTAAGGTGCTAATTGTAAGGTGGTGCAGCGCACCGCAACCTATCTTTCCACCTGGATTCTTCCCAGCTTCTTCAAGGTGGTTGTATGTGCCATGAAGGCATCAGAGAACTTATCATACACATAATAGGGAATGTCGAATTCTTTGGCTGTTTTTTCAACGATTTTGGAGATAGCAGGATAATGTACATGGCAGATTCTGGGGTAAAGATGATGTTCTACCTGGAAATTTAAACCTCCCACATACCATGAAAGTATCTTGTTATTCTTTGAAAAATCGGCTGTTGACTTCATCTGGTGTTCAATCAACGTGTCCTCAATCCTGCCTTCCTGGTCGGGGATGGCTTGGTGCGGTCCTTCTACCACATGTGCCATCTGAAAAACAAGACTCATAATCGTGCCGGCAACAAGGTGCATGATAAGAAACCCTAAAAGTACCTGCCACCACAACAAACCTGTCAATAAGATGGGCAAGCCAACCAAAACAAAAAAGTATATCACTTTAGACATGACAAGCCAAGCCACTGATTTGCGAAATCGTGAAGGAGAGAGGTTGGTTTCACCTTTTCGGCGGTATACAAACCGCTTGGGGATATCTCCTACTATCATGGTAAGGCTCATAAGTGAATACAAAGCCCATGCGTAAATATACTGAAATCTGTGATATTTCTTGAGTGGAGCAGCATAAGCAAATCTTAATATAGCCCTGCTGTTTATATCTTCATCTTTGCCATAAATATTGGTAAAAACGTGATGCAGCTTATTGTGTTTGATTTTCCAGTTATAGGCATCAGCACCCAAAAGATTCATTGTTAAACCCATCCAGCGATTCACTTTCTGGTTTTTGCTGTACCCTGAATGATTGGCATCGTGCATCACTGACATTCCTATTCCTGCAACTCCTATTCCCATAATGAACCAGGCCATGAGGGAAATCCAGAATGGCAGAGGAACAGCAAGTATTACTAAAAAAGGGAATATGTATAGAGAAAGCATAGTTATAGTTTTTATAACCATGGCGCTGTTGTGGTTTTTTGAAAGACCCGTTTCTTTGAAATAATTATCTACACGCTGGTGCAGCACTTTTTTAAATTCAAGGTCTGGGTTTTGTGCAAAATATATGGTTGTGCTCATGGCTGAAAAGGTAGTGTGAATAAATGCTTGGTTTTATCTGTCAAAAG
>SLPR01000045.1 GCA_007131895.1 Bacteroidales bacterium
ATATTCGGGCGATAGGGGTAGGTAATTGGCATTGATAAGGTTGAGGGCATACACAGGCTTGAGACTTCTGAACTCAACCCCTTTATCGCTTTGTGTCACATACGCCCGGGAGGCGTTGAACAGCACCCGCTGTTTGAAGGCGGTGGTCCAGTTCATCTGCATTTCTACCAGGAATTGCCTGCCCATATTGTCTTTGCACCTTACATCCACCGAGGTGAATTTTTCCAGGAAAGTTTCGGGAATCATTTCCGGAGACAAGTATTCCAGTTCAACGATTTCCTGACCTTCAGGCAGGGGAAGCATAGAATTTAAAAAACTCCTGAGAATATCAGGATGTTCGCCGAACACCTTCTTGAATATCAGGTCGTTTTTGGGGTCTAAATACTTCATGGTGAATGTTTTTGCAAAGGTAGTGTTTTTTTGAATTTGTGGGTGAAAGGGGATGAGGGGGTTAAGTTTTGATAAATGCATGAATAAATAAATCAAGCCTTTAGGACATGAAAAGTCATTTTAAGACTAAAGTTTATTTCCTGACTAAAATTCTGTTGTTTTATTATGAAAGCTTTTTATCACTGCTTTTAAAATCTTTATCTGGACAGGGTCTTCCTTAACTGAAACATCATTAGATTCGTCAATTTTATAATCAACTATAAGGCATGTTCCAAACAGATGCTTTGTGTTCAATTGTATGGTGTATGTTTTGATTAAGATGAATTTGAAATTAAAGCCTACAAATACACTTGATGAAATATTGTGTATTTGAGTTATAGGGATTTCGATTGTCTTTGTTGCATAGATAGCGATTAATATGTTTTGGTCCAGTTTCAGGCTTTTGATATTTTGTTTTTTCAGATAGGAAAACAAGTAGATGAGAATAGGGAAGGAAATAACCAGGTATGCAATTAATACTTTATTTATTTGGGAATGCAGGTAAGCTGATATAAATATGATTGTAAAAATGATAAACAAATAACTGCTTTTTAATATGGCTGTACGCTTATTGGTGACCGGGAAAATAACCATGTTTACTTACCTTTATGTAAATTGATTTTTTGTCTTTGTTCAACAATAGGAAATCTAATTGTAAAGGCAATTGCTGACTAAATACCCACCAGATTATAATACCAAAACAACCACAGCAACCCCAAAGAAAACAGGGTGTATCCGAGGTAGAAGATCCGGGCGGCTTTTTTGCGTAGTTTGTCCTTCCATGTCTGGATGCTGAAATAGACCATGGCCAAAGTGGTGGCCGCTATCAGCCAGGGCATGATGGATAAAAGGGTGTTGGCAAACCCTACCTCACCAAAGGCCGAAAGGGGGAGCAGATAAACCGGATCGGGGTTGAGGGTGAAGGCCATGAGCCAGAGCATGAACACGAAAAGGAAGGAGTGCAAAACCATCAGGGTGCGGGCGGTGAACGAACGATCTGACGGCACTTCTTGCTTTCGGCTTAATCTGCGGAAAAAAGCTCTTATCACGTAAAAGATGATAGTACCCAGCGCCAGTGCCAGCATGGGCACAAACAGCATGGCGGCAAAAGCAGTCGTGGCATACCAGGGCATTTGGATATAGGTCATGGGGCCATCAGTTACCAGCATGAGTCTGCCCTTGTGATCCTCTTCGGCTATCAGATACTGCATGGGACCGAAAGGATAAAAGGGGCGGAGGGTCGTGTTTTCATAAATGCCCGGCTGTACCTCCCTGAAAAGGAGTGTTTGCCCCAGGATTTTCACTTCCAGCATTTCTTCATCGGTAATGTTGATGTGCATAACTCCCATCATCATGTTGATGGATTTGTCGGGGGTGGATTCAATGCGTCGGCTTTGGTGGTACTCTCCTTTCAACTGGCTGAGGGTGGGTTGTACAGCGGCTGCAATCATAGGCCTGCCGGGTGTGTCGTCTTCTCTTACAGGATGGTAGTTCTGCAGGTAATCGTACAGGATTTTAATGTGCCCATCATAGCTGCCACCGCTGTAAACAATAAAAATTCCCGTATTTGTTTCCGGTAACAAATAGAATCCGGCGTCAAAAATATTGGTGCTGCCACCATGAAAGACTACCTGCTGGCCGTTGAGGACAAATTCTTTAAAACCATGCGTCACTCCTCCCAAAAGCGGATGGTAAGAGAAAGCAGGGGAGAGCATTTGGTTTTTCGTTTGTGGATTGAGCACCGGATTTTCGGTATTGTCAGCGTTGTCAAGGAGGAAATGCATGAACTTAGCCATGTCGGCCGCTGTTGTGCTCAACCCTCCGGCAGGGGCAGGCATATGTTCGAATCTTGCGGGGAGAAATTCACCCTTTACCTGGCGGTAGGCTGTCACCAGCCGTTCGCTGAGCTCAGAAGGCAGGGGTTGTGCAAAACTGCTGGAGGTCATTTGCAGGGGGGCGAATATATGGCGCTCTAAATATTCCTCAAAGGGCATTCCACTTACGCGCTCAATGATATAGCCTGCCAGTGCGGGGTTGTAATTGGAATAGGCCATTATTTCCCCTGCGGGGTAAATTCTCACCGGAATTTGCCTGGTGAGATATTCGCGCAATGCAGGTTGCGGACTAAAGGTAAAAAGCCCGTCCAGCACATCTTCAAATCCTGATGTATGAGTAAGGAGGTGCCTTAGAGTGATGGGAGAAGCCGCTGTTTTCGTCCCTTTGATTCTTTTGGGCAAATCAAAATCAAGATATTGCTGAATATCAGCATCCAGGTCTACATCGCCCTGTTCGGCAAGTTGCATTATGGCGGTCCAGGTGAAAATTTTAGAGACAGATCCTACCCTGAAAATAGATTCTTCGGCATTTACCGGAACTTCTTCTTCAATGTCACTCATGCCATAGCCATTCATGAAGATGACTTCTCCATCCTGTACAACGGCCATAACAGCATTGGGCAGGTTATCTTCTGTCATCATCTGCTCCATGGCCCCATTAAAAAATGCGGGTAATTCGGGTTTTGCAGATACACTGGATGTGCATGCAAGTATGAGAAGGAGAGCTGCCAGGATAGTTGAAAGTTTCTTCATTTGGATGGGGTTTAGGATTCGTATTACAAATATAGAAAAGATCTTAATGCTCTGCTGCTTAAACTTGCATGAGCACTGCGCACTCAAAAGACGATGAATAAGCTAAGTCATGCAAGTTCCATTTAACCAACCGAGCTTGAAAAGCGAGCTCAGCGAAGCTAATTACTTAGATCAATTTTATTCGAATGAAACATACATGAGCACAAATCGCTCACAAAAGAGAATGAAAGTAAGCACATGTATGTTCCATCAGACCAATGATTTAACTAATTTATTTTCTGATGAAACCTGGATGTTTGGTGGCGAAAATATCAGGACCAGTTTGTGCCTTTTTTATGGGAGTGAAATTGCTTTTCAGATGCATGAGGAAGCTGGGTTTGGATACTCTCTGAAAAATACACTAAAATATCCCGCAGAATTTATTTAATTTTGCACCCAAAATTTAAATTTTTGATTAATCTTATTTTATGGCAACAACAGCAGATATTAAAAACGGGCTCTGCATTGAAATGAACAATGATTTGTTCTCTGTAGTGGAATTTTTACATGTAAAACCAGGCAAAGGTGGAGCGTTTGTGCGCACCAAACTGAGAAATATGAAAACCGGAAAGGTTATTCCTCATACCTTCA
>SLPR01000286.1 GCA_007131895.1 Bacteroidales bacterium
ACGCAGGAAAAACAAGCATGGTTTCAGAAAAAGAATGGAAACAGCCAATGGCCGCAAAGTTTTAGCTGCAAGAAGAGCAAAAGGCAGAAAAAAACTCAGCGTTTCCAGCGAAAAGACTCATAAGTAGAGATTTTGGTTAATCATTAGTTTTTGGTTTATCAAGGCTGTTTCAATTCCCTTTGAAACAGCCTTTCTTCGTTTACCCCCACCCCCCTGGATTTTTTATTCCACAAGTTTATTAAATATTATTAACTCACGTTTCTTTGGGTTATAGCGATTCCCTGCAGGTACACCCCCATAAAAATCATTGTTTTTTCTTACTTTTGCTTTGCCATTGGGAAAACAACAGGTTTTTCCCAGGTCTATTGGCTTTTTTCACCCAATGGGAAAAGCCGTCGAAGCATCACGCATTAAAATATTTCTCATGACCCTTATCAGAATCATAGCAACTTTTTTGCTTATTTACCTGGCTTTTCGTTTTTTCACCATGTATGTTTTTCCTTTGCTGTTAAGATGGTTTATCAACAAACAAAAGAAAAAGTTTTACGAACAAAACCCCAACATGCGTCCTCCTGACACAGAAGAAAAGAAAAAACGGGGTATGAAATTCAGCCAAAGGGAGAGCTCATCAAAACCCGGAAAAACAACAGATCAAATAGGTGAATATGTAGATTTTGAAGAACTGAAGGAAGACGACCCCAAAAAGAAGAAAAAATAAATCCTTCATTGGATCAGCAAAAGAGTAAATAAAAATCATTTCTGAACAATCCAAACTCATAATTTTATAAAAATATGCAAAAGCCCGACTGGAATAAATTACTGCCCTATGTTGGCTCAGTTCTTATATTTCTGATCTTAAGTGTTGCTTATGTGCATCCTGTTTTGCAGGGTAAAAGATTAATGCAATCCGATATTGTAAAATTTGAAGGGATGGCAAAGGAGATCAAGGATTTCCGCGCAGAAACCGGAGAAGAAGCTCTATGGACCAACTCCATGTTTGGTGGGATGCCAGCCTTCCAGATTTCGGTATACTATGCCAACAACATTTCCAACTTCTTTCATAAGGTTTTCACTTTGGGCCTTCCCCGTCCGGCAGATATGATTTTCCTCTATTTTGCAGGATTCTTTGTCTTTATGCTGATGCTCAAAGTAAACATATGGATCGCCTTTCTGGGGGCTCTGGGCTTCGCGTTTTCTTCCTATCATTTTATCATTATTGATGCCGGCCACAATTCCAAAGCACTTGCCATTGCCTACATGGCGCCGGTTCTGGCATCTATCATTTATACCTTCAGGGGGAATTACTTTTCCGGGGGTATATTGTTTGCCTTGTTTCTTGCCCTGCAGCTATTTTCCAACCACCTGCAAATCACCTATTACCTGCTTATCATTGTCATATTTTATGGAATCTTCGAACTGATACACCAGATTCGCCAGGGTAAGCATCTGAATTTTCTGAAAGCACTAGGGGTACTGGTAATTGCAGCAATCTTTGCTATTGGCGTAAACATCGGCAACTTCTGGAGCACCTGGGTTTATGCCTCTGAGACCATGCGTGGAGGTAGCGAACTCACCATTGGAGAAGAAGAACATGCCAGCGGGCTGAGCAAAGAATACATAACCAACTGGAGCTACGGCATATCGGAAACTTTCAGTTTGCTAATACCCAATGCCAAAGGGGGCGCCACCGGCAGCATCAGCGAGAACCGGCGTGCCATGAGCGCTGTAGAACCGGCGGCTCGCCGCAACGTTGGGCAGGCAAACCATTACTGGGGCGACCAGCCTTTTACTTCGGGCCCTGTATATGTTGGTGCAGTAGTGCTTTTCCTCTTTTTTCTGTCATTATTCTTTTTAAAAGGGCCCCTGAAATGGGGATTGCTGACTGCCGCAATACTGGCCATCATGTTATCATGGGGCAAAAACTTTATGCCCTTTACCGAATTCTTCATTGACTATATTCCGGGATACAACAAATTCAGGGCAGTTTCTATGACCCTGGTGGTAGCCGAGCTGGTAATTCCAGCCCTTGCATTTCTTGGGCTGCACCAATTGTACAAGGGCAATGTGAAAATCAACCTGAAACACCCGGCATTCCTAACAGCACTTTCTCTTACGGCAGGAATTGCTCTGCTTTTCTATATGGGCCCACGGCTGTTTTTCTCCTTTTTCAGCCAGGAAGAAAACGCGATGTTCAGAGACTGGATGATGCAGGAGCAGGGACAGGCCGAAATGATTAGACAAATACAGTACAATCTTGAAAGCGCCAGGGTGGCCATCTTCAGAGCTGACGCGATGAGAAGCGCGCTGTTCGCATTGTCTGCAGGAATCATCGTATTGCTGTTTGCCCTTGATAAGATTAAAAAACCATTGTTTATTGTCCTTATTGCCGGACTGATAATACTGGACATGTGGCCTGTTAACCGCAGGTATTTCGACGATAGCAACTTTGTATCCAAAAGACAGGTGGAAAACCCCTACCAACCTACCAGAGCCAACCTGCAGATTCTGCAGGATACTGACACGCCATTCAGGGTTTACAATGTAACCGTGAGCAGCTTCAATGATGCATCCACCAGCTGGTTCCATCATTCCATAGGGGGGTATCATGGAGCCAAATTGCAACGTTACCAGGAATTGATTGACTATCATATCACCCAAGGCAACATGGAGGTGCTCAATATGCTTAACACCCGGTATCTCATCGTACCAGACCAGAACCGGCAACCGGCAGTGAGCTTCAATGAAGATGCTCTAGGTAATGCATGGTTTGTAAGTGAAATACAATGGGTTGAAAATGCTGATGAGGAAATAGAAGCATTGTACGAAATTGACCCGGCATACACAGCTCTTATTGACCGAAGGTTTGAAGACAAAGTAACTATCAGCCTCACACCACCCGACAACCAGAACAGAATTGAACTGGTGCATTACCAACCCAACAAACTGCGCTACGAGACCGTCGCTGCTACACCAGGAATTGCGCTGTTTTCAGAAATTTACTATCCGCATGGATGGAAAGTATTTGTAAATGGTGAAGAAGCAGAGCACTTCAGAGCCAATTACATTTTGAGAGGAATGGTAGTGCCGGCAGGAGAAAGTGTTATCGAGTTCCGGTTTGAACCACGTTCCTATTATACAGGTGAAAAAATCGCCTTTGCATTTAGTGCTTTACTTGTTCTTTCCATGTTAGGCTATGTGGCTTTTCAATGGAAAAAAAGAAGGTATAAAACCAATGAAGCGGAAAATGTCAGATAATAATCATTCCTCATAAGGGGCCTGTTGTCTGCACAAGGGTAACAGAATAAAAAAACACCAACAGGGGTAAGGAATATGGAAAAGGTGCTGATTCTTACATATTACTGGCCGCCCAGCGGAGGGCCCGGCGTGCAGCGATGGCTGAAGTTTGCCAAACACCTGCCAGCCATGGGCTACGAACCTGTTGTAATTACAGTAGACCCTCAACAGGCTACCTACCCTTTAACGGACAGGGAAATGGAAAAGGAGCTGTTGAAAGGGATAAAGGTTTACCGGACTGACACCCGCGAACCCTATGCTTTGTATAAAAAACTCCTGAGGAAAAAACAAGTTCCTTTTTCTGGATTTACGAATGAAGAAAACAACGGGCTAATCTCCAAAC
>SLPR01000013.1 GCA_007131895.1 Bacteroidales bacterium
CCTTCATTGATAACCGGCCTTTCATAAAGGTATTACCTGCACTGGCAAAGGAATCTATTTTTCCTGATTTAAGATATTGGAAGCCCTTGGTAATACTTGAATCGGGCTTCTGGGTAAAGGCTTTGGTGGGTTGTTCGCCCATGCCAATAACTTCTGTGGCATTGACAATCTGGAATGAAGCAGGATCTTCTCCAAGCTCCCGGAGTTTTTCCAGGATTGCTTCTTCTAAACCAAAAAGTACAATATGATCTTGTTCGGGTAATTCTTTACGCGCAAGAATAGCTCCTTTGATAATACTATCAGGTGCAAAATCCCCACCCATTACGTCTAAACCGATTTTCATGTGTCTAAAATTAATTGAACAGGCCACATGGAACGAGCCATTATTCATATGGCTCGTTTCATCCGGATATTTTTATTAAAATACGTTTCCATACCTACTTGTGGGTGGCAGCACCGTTTATTGATGCTAAAACCGTCAATAGTATGCAGAATTCCGCACCTGTTTTATTATACTGCAGCAGCTTTTTCAATAGCGACCTGTCCTCTGTAATAGCCACACTCAGGGCATACCCTGTGCATCAACTTAATTGCACCACAATTTGAGCAGGCCGAAAGCGAAGGCTCTGTAGCTTTGTAATGAGTACGTCTTTTATCTCTGCGGGTTTTGGAGATTTTACTCTTTGGATGTGCCATAATCTAAGCAAATATTAATAATGAATGTTCTAATTAAACTTGATATCTTTCAATGCATCCCATCTTCCATCAGACGGTTTGTCATCGTTACTTTCAGATTTGTCCCCTTTACCGGGCATGTATTTTTCTATCTGATTGATGATGGTTGGGTCACATTCTGGAGTACCGGTTTCATCTTCATCGTGAACTTTTTTGGCCGGTAACCCAAGCGCAATAAATTCATAGAAATATTGAGCAACTTCGATATGACTCTCTGTTGCCGGAATTATTGTTACTTCGTCACTTTGTTCCTCACGGCGATCACCATATTTCACGTACAACGCTCTGTGCAGATCCATCGTGTGCCAAAAGGGCTCTAAACACCTGTCGCACTCCAGCTCAACCTGGCCATCGATATAAAAATCCAAATCCATCATGTTGGACTTTTTATTTAAAATCAACTTGCCCTTCAGCTTTGCTTTTACAATTTCACTTCCTTCAAAACAGGCAAAAAAATTGTCATCAAGCTCAAAACTGAATTCATGTTCTCCGCCGGAAAGCCCGACAAATGCTATGTTAAAAGGTTTCAATGCTTTCAAAGTACTATCTTTTTTCAAAGGCTGCAAAGATACAACTAATGTTGAAAAATAAAAAATTAAATTGCAAATTTAACCCAGGCAGGATTTGCCTGGGTTAAAGCTTTCAAAAAATTGTTTTTCAAGCCTATTTGAATGCCTTTTCCAGTAAAGCGTCACCTTCAATTTTTAATCTGTTGAAATACCCGGGAACATCTTTTCCCGTAAGCTGATTAACATAAAGTTTGGCAAGGTATTGGGCGAGCATGAAGCCTTGTCCGCGCAAACCCAGAAACAATCCTTTTTCTGCATCAACAATCATTCGGGGCTCTATATAATAGCCCGCCCAAAGTGCCTGAAAACCTGCAGCTGACATTTCCGGAATCCAGTCAACAAAAATTTCTGAAACGATTTCTGCAAAATCTTTGGAGTTGATTTTTACGTCTTTGTCAGTCTCGTAAGGTTCAATGGCTGGCGAAGCACATCCGATTATCTGTCCGGTTTCTCCCAGCTGTTGCCCGTAAACAGCTGTAAAGCCTTTGTAGTTGCGCCTGTCGATAAGCATATCAAGTGGGTTGCCGTTAATGCCCAGCATGGGCAGGCGCCGCGTGATGAAGGCCTGGTGTTTCACAGGATATAGTCCGGTTTCTATGCCCAAGATTTTGGCAAATTTGTCACCTTCAGAGCCCAGTGCATTAATAAAAATGGGGGTGTGATATTCAAGGTATTCGCCATCATGGGTTTTAACTATGGCAATATATTTGTCCCCGATTTTTTCAACGTCAATTAGTTTTGTGTCTTCCAGCAATGTACCTCCATTTGCTACCCCTTTTTTGCGAAGTGCATCGATTACTTTTCCCGGGGTTGCCTGCCAGCATTCACTGGTTTTAAGTGCAGCAATATACTTCGTCTGAGAAGGGTTAAAATAGGGCGATATCTGATTTCTGAACTGTGAGGGTTCCAGCATTACTGCTTTTTGCCATGCCATGGACTCTTCCAGCGCCTTGAGCATGGTTTCGTCGTGCGCGAAAGTAATATAATTTATAAGCCTGAAGTCAATGTCAAATTCTCTGGAAAGGCCATCGAACAGCTCAAGGTTATGCCTGGCAATATCAGTCAGTTCAGGAAGGCTGAAAACGGGCCTGCCGCCCGCGATGTTACGCCAGGAACCACCATACCCATGATTTATCATTACGGGCTCGTAACCCTCTTCGGCAAGAAACCTGAAGAGGGAACTGCCTCCTATACCCCCTCCTGCTACAAAGGCTTTCACTTCTATAACCGTCCTCTTTTCCTGGGTTACAGAAGTGACTATCTTTTCATGAATAGCAGATGGGTACATTTCTCCCATCCCAATCTGATTTGACATGGGGGCCCTGGGAGTACTGCTTCCAATCAGCCGGATACCTCTGGGTCGCAAATTTTGCTTCAGCCGCTGAATACATCTTTTCCCACGGCAGGGGCCCATGCCCAGATGGGTGGTGTGTTTTATCTCTTCTACCGAAACAAACTTACGATCCCCGATAATGTCCATTACCTGATCAAGACTTACATCGTCGCAATGACACATAAACACGTCACTCATAAAAGATTCTTTATGAGGTGTGGTTTCAATTTTCTGTGGATAATCTTTCTTGATGATAAAGCCTCTTACTTTAAGTTTATCATCATCACTCATCTCTTCTGCTTTCACCCTCGCCACATGGGTTCGGTTCTTTTTGCGAAGAATTTTCGCAATGATTCCTTCGCCGAGTATATTGGCATTGTTATCAACGAGAAATACTTCCTCTCCTTCGTTCATGTCAAACTCAATGGGCAGGAAAAATGTCCCTTTGGGAAGGTTATAACCAAAGATGGCAAGCCCGGGACATTGGTATACACAATCCATACATCCTACGCATTTATCAAAATCGATGTGTGGCACAGTGCTGGTGGAAGACTTGGTAATAGCGCCATAGTTGCAGGCAAAAGCACACGGATTGCAGGCAAAGCCGTACAAACAATCAATGATCACAAAAGGTTTTTGCATCCTTTCTTTGCCTGGCATGAAAGGTTCTTCAATTACTTTGGTAGGATGCTGTTGTGAATCGATATACTCTTTTGAAACCAGCAGGAAATCTTCGTATTTAAACGGTTTTTGCATGATTTCAAGAATGTCATAAGCTACCTGTTTTCCTCTCAGCACGGCACTGGTTCCTTCTCCTATGCGCACTGCATCTCCGGCTCCCAGGCATTTGCGCCCAAACATTTCCCGTCCCTTTATGAGCAGCAGGTCGTCAGGCATCAGTCCGGTGCATATGTTTATGGCATCAATGCCTCCAATGAATTTTTCTGTACCGGGAATCGCTTTGAAGTGCTCTGCTTCTGCTATTACAGCTCCTTTTATA
>SLPR01000383.1 GCA_007131895.1 Bacteroidales bacterium
CCTGCAGGGGTTAGATTACTCCAATTCTTACCGCTTAGCGGTTTAAGTATTGCAGAAAAAGATAGTAATTCCACGACCTTTCAACGCTCAGCGGTTACACCCAAAAATCTTAATGCGCCAAAGCAGAAATGAAAAGCAAAGAAAACCAACAAGCACCCCCTCCTCAAACAGAGGCAGTAATCCCCTGTTTCATGGTGGTAAGAAAATCAAAGGCCTCGTCAATGTTTTGCACATTTTTCACATTCAGCAGCAGCCTTTTTTCCGACTCCTTGATAAGGCACTTGCGCGGGTACTGCTGCACGAAGGCAAGAATAGCGGGAAAAGTTTCACTGTTGTAAAATACCGAGTCCTGGTTGTAGATAAAATGGCCGATAAATTTTCCTGCTTTGAGAATAATTTTCTCGAATCCCAGGTTTCCTGCGAGCCAGCGCAAACGGATGGCCTTAAACAATCCTTCTGTTTCGGGAGGCACAGGTCCAAACCGGTCTTCCATATGGCGGATAAACTCATCGAGCTGGCTTTCCTTTTCAAAATTGTCCAGGTCTTTGTAGAGATTGAGCCGCTCTGAAGTGCTTTCCACGTAATCGGTGGGAATCAGCAATTGAAGGTCTGTTTCCAGCACGCAATTTTTCACAAACCCGATATCACCCGCTTCTTCGGACGTAAAGTGGTCTTTAAATTCGGTTTGTTTGAGTTCCAGTATGGCTTCATCCAGGATTTTGTGGTACATCTCAAATCCTATTTCCGAAATAAAACCACTTTGCTCTCCCCCCAGCAGGTTGCCGGCACCCCGCAGATCGAGGTCGCGCATGGCAATATTGAATCCGCTTCCCAGGTCAGAGAATTCTTCGATGGTTCTCAGGCGCTTTCGGGCATCCTCAGTAAGAGTGGTAAGGGGCGGTGCCAGCAGGTAACAGAAAGCTTTTTTGTTGGTTCGCCCTACCCTGCCCCGCATCTGGTGCAAATCGCTGAGACCGAAATGGTGCGGATTGTTGATCATAATGGTATTGGCATTGGGAATATCCAGCCCCGACTCAACGATGGTGGTTGCCACCAGCACGTCAAAGTGCCCGTCGATAAAATCTACCATCACCTCTTCCAGTTTGGGTCCGGGCATCTGTCCGTGTCCGATGGCAATGCGAATGTCCGGGCACAACCGCTTGATCATGGCCGCAACCTGTTCAATATTTTGCACCCGGTTATGGATGAAAAAGACCTGCCCCCCCCTGCTCACTTCATACATGATGCCATCGCGCACCAACTCCTCATTAAAAACATGCAACTCGGTAACAATGGGATACCGGTTCTGAGGCGGGGTATTGATCATGGAAAGATCGCGGGCTCCCATAAGCGAGAACTGCAACGTACGGGGTATGGGGGTTGCCGTGAGGGTAAGGGTATCCACGTTGACCTTCAGCTTTTTAAGTTTCTCCTTGGTGGAAACGCCAAACTTTTGCTCTTCATCTATGACCAGCAACCCCAGGTCTTTGAAATGTACATCACCGCTCACCAGGCGGTGGGTGCCAATGAGGATATCTATGGTTCCCTCTTTCACTTTTTTGAGGATTGCCGTTTTTTCTTTCTGGGTGCGAAAACGATTGATAAAATCAATATTGCACGGAAAATCTTTCAACCTTTCGGTAAAAGTATGGTAATGCTGCAGCGCCAGGATTGTGGTAGGCACCAGCACTGCTACCTGCTTGCTGTCGGTAACAGCTTTAAAGGCGGCCCTGATGGCAATTTCTGTTTTCCCAAAACCTACATCTCCGCATATCAGGCGGTCCATGGGGTAGGCCTTCTGCATGTCCTCTTTCACATCAAAGGTTGCTTTCACCTGGTCGGGAGTATCTTCATATATAAAAGATGCTTCCAACTCATTTTGCAGGTAAGTGTCAGGGGCAAAGGCAAACCCTTCTTTTGCTTTTCGTTCGGCATACAACCGGATAAGGTCTTTGGCGATGTCTTTAACCCTGCTCTTGGTTTTCTTTTTCAGGTTGGCCCAGGCAGGTGATCCCAGGCGGTTGAGAACAGGCTCAGCACCTTCCTTGCCGGAATATTTGGCAATGCGGTGCAGACTGTGAATGCTGATATAAAGAATGTCGTTGCCCTTGTATATGAGCCGGATAGCTTCCTGCAGCTTTCCATTCACTTCTATTTTCTCCAGTCCGCTGAAAATTCCCACCCCATGATCAATGTGAGTAACATAATCTCCCTGTTGCAGGTTGTTGATTTCCTTGAGGGTAATGGATTTCTTACCAGGGAACTTATCACGGATACGAAAACGGTGATAGCGTTCGAAAATCTGGTGATCGGTATAGCAAAGAACCTTCGAATAATGATCGATAAACCCTTCATGCAATGAAACGGGAAGTATTTCATGTTTCAGGTATCCATCCTGTTGCTTCTCCTCGGCCACAATTTCAAATATAGAGTGGATCCTGCTCAGCTGGCGGGGATTATCCGACAGGAGAAAGTTCCTGAAACCATGAGAGGTTTTCTCCATCAGGTTTCTGATGAGAAGATCAAAATTCTTGTTGAAAGAAGGTTGCGGGCTGAAGTCAAAATCGAAGGAGGCAGTAGTATGCTCTTCAAAAAAATGCCTGCGAAACTCTACATTGGTAAACTGGCTGATTTTCTCAGTAAAAACATCACCACTTACGAACATTTCTTCCGGAAGGGAATGCTTGACCCCTGAAGTAAAGTTTTCGAAAATGGTTTGTGCTTTGGAAAAAGCTTCTTTGATGGTTTCCCGGGCAAACATGACATCTTCGCTCCAGAAAAGGGTATGGGAAGGCAAGATGGTGAAAAAATCTTCCTTTTCGTGCTTTTCACCCAAAAGATGGATGTCGGGCAGAATGGTAATCTTCTCCAGCCTCTCCACCGAAATCTGCGTTTCGGGATTGAAGGTTCTGAGGCTTTCCACCTCGTCGCCCATAATCTCTATCCGGAAGGGGAAATCGTTGGAATAGGAAAATACATCCACGATACCCCCACGCAGGGAAAACTGACCAGGTTCAACCACAAAATCCACGCGGTAAAAACCATATTCCAGCAGCAACTCAAGGATAAAATCTACCGAAGTAGCTTCCCCTTTGTGCAAAGCAAGGATATTCTTTCTGAGCACCTTTCGTGAAACCACCTTTTCGGTAAGAGCTTCAGGATAAGTGACTACGATAAACTTTTTGGTTTCGGCAGAAAGCCGGTTTACCACCTCCGACCGCAGCAACACATTGGCATTGTCTATTTCGGTGGTTTGATAAGGTTTTTTATAAGACGATGGAAAAAGAAAAATGCCTCTTTTCTCGTAAGGAAGGTCTTTCTCATCCAGCAGATTTTCAATATCATTGAAAAAGTAGGCAGCCGCTTCGCGTGAAGAGAGGATACATACTGCGGGTTTGGCAACTGATCGATAAGCTGCTGCCATTACCACAGCAGCAGAAGAGCCTGCCATACCCGAAAGCGTCACAAACTGTTGTTCACTGCTTTTCAAAACAGTAGACAAATCTTTTACAATTTCGTTGTCTTTGTAGAGGGATAAAAAATCAGCAGGCTTCACTTGGCAGGTATTGAATAAAAAACCGTGCAAAGATATTCAATACCCCGCTTAAAGACAAATTCATTGAAATTGATTGTTTTGGAAGCTATTGTTTCTCAAATTCGGGAGAAAATTCTCTCATCAAGGCTTCTACTTTTTCTACCATAGCCTTTGGTCCAATATACAAAGGTGATCGCTGGTGCAGGGTTTTGGGTTCTATTTCCAGGGTTCGCCTGAAGCCGTCGGAGGATTTTCCTCCGGCTTGCTCAGCAAGAAAAGCTACAGGGTTGTTTTCATAAAGCAACCTGAGTTTTCCCTTGGGATGTTTGGTGGTACCCGGATAAAGGAAAATCCCCCCTTTGATAAGGTTGCGGTGAAAATCGGCAACCATTGAACCAATATAGCGCGAAGTATAGGGCCTGAGCGTAGAAGAATCATCTTCCTGGCAATATTTAATGTATTGCTTTATTCCTTCGGGAAAATAAATATAGTTTCCTTCATTGATAGAATAGATTTGAGAATTTTCGGGGTAGCGCATATCAGGATGCGACAAACAGAAAATCCCTACACTGGGATCCAGGGTAAAACCATTTACTCCTTTACCTGTAGAGTATACGAGCATGGTCGAAGAGCCGTAAATAATGTAACCCGCAGCCACCAGGTTTACACCGGGCTGAAGCAAATCTTCCAGGGTACCTCCCCCTGCTTCGGATATACGCCGGTAAATGGAAAAAACGGTTCCGATAGAAACATTGGCTTCTATATTGCTGCTGCCATCCAGAGGGTCAATGGCGATCACATATTTCCCTCTTTCCGAAAACTCATTCTGGAAAGAGATGATCTTTTCGTTCTCTTCTGAAGCAATGGCGCAGCATTCGCCGCCACCTTTCAAAGCTTCAATAAAACGCTCATTGGCATATACATCCAGTTTCTTTTGCGATTCTCCCTGTATGTTGTCTGTTCCTTCATACCCGAGAATGTCTACCAGGCCGGCTGCATTGATTTCACGGTTTACAATTTTGGCTGCCGTGGCCAAATCATTCAACAGCCGGGTCAGGGCACCTTTGGCCTGGGGATATTGGGACTGTCGTTCTACAATAAACTGAGTAAGTGTTTTGATTCTTCGTGTTGTCATAGGGTTTTGGATTTTCCCCGCAATTACGGTATTTTTTTCAATATTTCAAAAAATAATTTAATCCTCTCAACATATTTTTTCATTCCAACACACAAATTATCGCATTATTGATTTTTCACCCTAAAATTTTAATCCGCATAATATATTACTGCCCGGTCGGGAATCTAAGCGCGCGCGACCAGGGACTGTTTAACCATTCTGAATATCTCTTTAACACAATTTAATATTGTTAAACTCAGGGTAACTACACACCAGGCTGCCTAAACTACAAATCAATCAGATAAACCTAAGAAGTTCTTTGACAACAATGACAAAATATTTGAACTGAAATCCAGATTAACACTTTTTGAGATTCAATTATTTTGCTGCTTAACACTCTCATTATTAAAACACTAATAATGATTTCAGCAATTCTATCAAAAAAAAACAACCTCATTGTTTAATCTTTTTGTTATATCGTTGAACAAAGAATGATTTTGACAGTTTATTCTGACGCTCACAAACCAAAATTGTATTTATTAAATTTTAAAAATCATGAGAAAAACAAAACTAAATTTAGCCTTCTTCGCATTATTTCTGTTTGCTTTTATAAGCAGTGTTAATGCACAGACAGCCAGACTGCAGATCATACACAATTCTGCAGATGCAGCTGTAAATTCTGTTGATGTGTATGTGAATGGAGATAGTTTGCTAACCGACTTCGGTTTCAGAGAAGCTACTCCTTTTGTAGATGTACCCGCCGGTGTTGCCCTGAATATCGTGGTTCTTCCCAACGGAACACCTTACACCAATGATGACGGTGCAGTAACTGTAACGCTCACAGCCGCTGAAACCTATATCGCTATTGCCTCAGGCATAGTAAGCACAACAGGTTATTCTCCAGCAGAGCCTTTCAGTCTTGAATTGTTTACAGGCGCAAGAGAAACAGCCAACGAAACTGATGAGGTTGATGTACTCGTATTCCACGGAGTAACAGACGCCCCCTCAGTAAATGTGGGTGCCCGCTACGTGGCTACCATAGTAACAGATGCTGAATATACCGACTTTGCCGGTTACATAAGTGTACCTGCGTCTTACTACACACTGGATATTGCTGCCAATGCCGCACCCGATGACATTATTGTTTCTTTCGGTGCTGATTTGCGTGCTCTGGAAGGTGGAGCAGCCACGGTACTGGCTTCAGGATTTCTTAATCCTGCCAACAACAGTAATGGAGCCGGGTTTGCACTCATTGCAGTGCTGGCCGATGGCACCGTTGTTGAGCTTCCTGTAGTACAGGAATTTACAGGTGCATTGTCAGGCATCGTAGAGGTGCCCGCCAATGAAAGCAATGGTGTTGGCTTTGTAGCTGTAACCCTTTCAGGGAATGTGCTTCAACTGGATGGATCTTTTTCATCTTTGCAGGGTAATTACACCATGTCGCACATTCACAGAGGTGCTGTTGGAACCAATGGTGGTGTTGCTTTTGGCTTGACGGCCGACAGCGAAGCAGGAGAATGGTCAGCTTTTGACAATATTTTTGACCTTACAGCAACTGATATTGCTGAATTAACTGCAGGTGAACTTTATGTTAACCTCCACACTTCTGAGTTTCCTGCGGGAGAAATTAGGGCACAAATCCTTGCTTCACCCAATGCAGCGCCAACAGCATCAGCTATTACCGCTCCTGCTGATGGTGCAGAAATTACCGTTACCGGTGCACCCGACACTCCATTTGTTCCCTCCTGGGCTGCTGCCACAGACGAAGATGGAGATGCGATTGCGTACGTGTGGCAACTTGCTGCTGATGCAAACTTCAACACCTTATTGGTAAACGCCTCTACCGGAGGGAATACAGAGTTTGCTGCTGACTTCGCTACTGTTGACGCATTGCTCGCAGCTGCCGGACTGGAAATTGGTGACGAAGTAACCCTATACCACCGCGCGGTATCAACCGATGGTAGCAATGTAACCCTTGGTGATGCTGCCTCAGTAGTATTGACCCGTGGTTTTGTCGGTGACTTTGCCCGCGCTCAATTCATCCACAATGCTGCTGACCTGGCCGCTGCCAGTGTTGATGTATTTGTAAACGGTGCCCTTTTCTATGGTGATTTTGACTTCAGAACCGCTACTCCTTTTGTAGATGTTCCTGCAGGTGTAGAACTGAACATTGACATTGCTCCTGCCGGTGCTGGCATCGAAGCATCTGTATTTGACATTGCCGTTACATTGGATGCCGACGAAACCTACGTAATTGTGGCCAACGGTATTGTAAGCGCTTCAGGTTACGATCCTGCTCCTGCTTTCACCATTTACCCCTTTGCCGGTGCCCGTGAAGAAGCTAATGAAGCTGACGAAACAGATCTGCTGGTATTCCACGGTTCTACTGACGCTCCTGAAGTAAGTGTATGGGCCATGGGCGGCGACGCAGCCTTGTTCAACTTTGCATATGGTGAGTTTGCAGGATACCTGTCCTTGCCCACCAATGATTATGTACTGGAAGTGCGCACTGCCGACGGCCAAACCGTAGTTGCAGCCTACAGCGCACCGCTGGGAACCCTCGAACTGGAAGGCACTGCCCTGACAGTAGTAGCCAGTGGTTTCCTTAACCCTGCCAATAACAGTGACGGCCCTGCATTCGGACTCTTTGTTGCTACCGCTGCTGGTGGCGACCTGTTAGAACTTCCTCTTTTTGTTGAAGTGGAACCCGTAATTGTAGGTTTCCCCTTCATGGAAGATTTTGAAGACGCAGATACCTACAGCAACTGGATTGTCATTGATGGCTCTGGTTCCGGAAATATCTGGGAAATAGGAGATCCTGACAAGTTTGTGGTCAGCGACCCCATGGACGGAAACTTTGCTTTTGTGGATAGTGACGCCGGTGGTTCAGGCAGCATAAATGTATGGAGTATTCTCCAGGCACCCATTATTGACCTCGCCGACTTTGACGGTGGCGACATTGAACTGTCATTTGCACACCACTACCGTCACCTGGGCAACCAGTTAGCCTATGTAAAGGTTAGTAATGATGGCGAAAACTGGAATACCATTGCCACCTATGATTCCAACCAGGGTTCATCTACCGGCTTCTCCGGACCCTTTGATGTAACTGCTGTCAGTGAAAGCCTTATCATTGAAGGATTTACCAGCAGTGACTCACTCTGGATCAGATTCGAATTTAACGATAACGAATCCTGGGCATGGTACTGGATGATTGACAACATTACTGTAGATGTTGCTTCTGATATGCCCGAAATGGCCCGCGCACAGTTCATCCACAATGCTGCCGATATGGCTGCCCAAAGTGTAGATGTATTTGTAAACGGTGACCTTTTCTATGGTGACTTCGATTTCAGAACTGCTACTCCTTTTGTAGATGTTCCTGCAGGTGTAGAACTGAACATTGACATTGCTCCTGCCGGTGCAGGTATTGAAGCTTCCGTTTTTGACATTGCAGTTACATTGGATGCAGACGAAACTTACGTAATTGTGGCCAATGGTATTGTAAGCGCTTCAGGTTATGACCCTGCTCCTGCTTTCACCATATATCCGTTTGCCGGTGCACGTGAAGAAGCGATGGAAACTGACGAAACAGATCTGTTGGTATTTCACGGTTCTACCGACGCTCCTGAAGTAAGTGTATGGGCCATGGGTGGCGACGCAGCCTTGTTCAATTTTGAATATGGTGAGTTTGCAGGTTACCTGTCCTTACCTACCGCTAACTATGTGCTGGAAGTACGTACCGCTGACGGCGAAACCGTAGTAGCAGCTTACAGCGTACCCCTGGCAGCCCTCGAACTTGAAGGCACTGCACTGACTGTAGTAGCCAGTGGCTTCCTCAATCCTGCCAACAACAGCGATGGTCCTGCATTCGGACTATTTGTGGCTACTGCTGCAGGTGGCGATTTGCTCGAACTGCCCTTGTACGAAGAACCACAGCCGGTATTTGCCCGCGCGCAAATCATTCACAATGCTGCTGATATGGCCGCCGCAAGTGTTGACGTATTTGTTAATGGTGATCTTTTCTATGGTGACTTCGACTTCAGAACTGCTACTCCTTTTGTAGATGTTCCTGCTGAAGTAGAACTTACTATCGACATTGCTCCTGCCGGTGCCGGTATTGAAGCTTCCGTATTTGATATCACGGTAACGTTTGAAGAAGATGAAACTTATATCATCATTGCCAATGGTATCGTTAGTGCCAGCGGTTACAGTCCGATGGAGCCTTTCACAGTGTATCCGTTTGCAGGTGCAAGAGAAGCCGCCATGGAAAACAATGAAACCGACGTACTGGTATTCCACGGTGCTACCGATGCTCCCACAGTAACTGTATGGGAAACAGGAGTAGGTGCCGGTGAATTGTTTGCTTTTGGATACGGAGACTATGCCGGTTACCTGAGTTTAGGTACACTTGATTATGTACTCGAAGTACGTACCGAAGACGGACAAACTACCGTAGCGACTTACAGTGCTCCTTTGGAGACATTAGGACTGGAAGGTGAAGCCATTACAGTAGTAGCCAGCGGTTTCCTCAACCCCGCCAACAACAGCAACGGACCAGCATTTGGTCTGTGGGTTGCCCTGGCTGACGGAGGCGGTTTGGTAGAACTACCCCTGGTGACCAATGTAAATGATTTGCTGGGTGGCATTGAAGGAATCAACATTTTCCCCAACCCTACCCGCGACAGAATCAATATCGAAGCGCAATTCAATGCATCTTCTGATGTGGTAATTGAAATTTTCAACATCTTAGGTAAGCAGGTATTGCGCCTGGACCTTGGCAGCCGCAATGAATGGATCAATGAAACCATTGATGTTTCTTTCCTGCCACAAGGCTCATATATCCTGAATGTAAGGACCAGCAACGATGTAATTGCACGCAAGATAAATGTTGTGAAGTAGTTGGTTGTGAGTTAAATTGCGTTTAGCCACTACTAAACGAAGGGCCGGCAATTGCCGGCCCTTTTTATTTTACATTCAGGATTTGTTCTCTCAGCATGGCAAGTGCAGCTGTGGAACTACGCTGAATATTTCGCATTCTTTCGTCTCCAAACAGAAACTTGCGGCTCACCACTCCTTGCGGGCCAGCCACCGCAATCCACACAGTCCCAACAGGTTTTTCATCCGTTCCCCCATCCGGGCCGGCAATGCCACTCACCGCAATGGCGTAATCTGTTTGCAGAATTTTTTGTACCCCTGAGGCCATTTCCTCCACTACCTCTTTGCTAACGGCTCCTTGCATTTCAAGAACTTGGGCATTTACTGCAAGCATTTTAATTTTCATTTGGTTATCATAGGCTATGACACTTCCGGTAAACCAACCCGAACTCCCCGGCACCGAAGTAATCCGATGCGCAATAAGACCACCGGTACAACTTTCTGCTGTAGAAAGGGTTTTGTTCCTTTCTTTTAGCAGTATTCCCACATTCTCTTCCAGTGTTTCCTTGCCTTCACCCCAAATGTAGACAGGGATCAGCTTTTGCAACTCAGCCACTTTTTCTGCAATTTTCGCTTCCATCATCATTTTGTCAGTGCCTCTCATACTCAGGCGCAAACGCACGATTCCCGGCGAAGGCAGATAGGCCAGTTTGATATCGGGTGCCAGGCTGTTTTCCCAGTCTTCAATCATTTTGGCAAGAAAGGACTCGCCAATTCCCTGGGTAAGAACAGTTTTGTGAACGATGGCATGACTATCAGAGGATTTTACCAGTTCCGGCAATACGAAAACCTCCATGATATGCTTCATTTCATAAGGCACCCCGGGCATGGCAACAAACAACTTCCCTTCCTTCTCAAAAGCCAGCCCGGGAGCGGTACCCATGGGATTTTCAATCACCCGGGCCGACTCCGGAACCATCGCCTGATCACGATTCAGCCCGGTAAGAGGCAAGCCTTTCCTGCGGAAAAAAGATTCAATATTCTGAAGCACCGCCTCATGGAGCACCAGCCGGGTAGAGAAATAGTTGCATAATACATCTTTGGTAATATCATCTTTGGTAGGCCCAAGCCCACCGGTCATCAAAACAACATCCGCCCTCAAAGATGCCTCATCCAGTGCACGGTGTATTTCCTCTGCATTGTCGGAAACACTTGTTATCTGCCTTACAGACCATCCCACGCCATTTATCTCTTCTGCCATCCATGAGGCGTTGGTATTGACAACCTGCCCGATGAGCAACTCATCTCCTATAGTAATGATTTCAACCATGATAGTTTTTAGATTTATGAACTTTTAATTGTCAATAAGCAGAACCAAAACCTTAGCTCACTGTACACTGACTCTCCTGTTATGGTTTGCAAATCCCGGGTTTAATGCTGCCGGTAGCATAGCTGTAAAACATGATTACAATACGGCAAAGCAGCCAGGACAAAATAGCTCAAAGTGCTGTGAGATTTAGCGAGGTAGCACTTCAGGAATCTCCTGGAATAAAACAGGCAAAGATAGTTTTATCTTTTAGTAAATTCAAGGTCCTGAATAACGCATGAATTAGGTATTTTTAGAATAAATTGATATTTTTGCTATAAAATAAAAAAGAAGCAAACGAAAGTTCTGAACGGCAGATAAAAAAGAAAATATGCAAAAGCACTTTAAAGAATCCGAACTGATACTCAACCCTGACGGGAGCGTATACCACATTGGACTTAAGCCCGAAAATGTGGCTCCCACAGTCATTGTTGTAGGAGACCAGCACCGCGTAGCATCCATATCCAAATATTTTGATCACATCGAATTTAAAACCCAGCACCGTGAGTTTGTAACCCACACGGGTACTTTTAACAACAAACGTATCACGGTACTTTCAACGGGCATTGGAACCGATAACATCGACATTGTCATCAACGAACTGGATGCAGCAGTAAATATTGACCTTGAAAAACGCATCCCAAAAGACACCCATACTTCTCTCGACATCATCAGGCTGGGTACTTCAGGAGCTTTACAGCCCGATATTGAAGTGGATACTTTTGTTGTTTCTGCCTATGGGCTGGGGCTGGACGGTTTGCTGAATTTCTACCAATATGACGAAAGCATCCTGGAAAAAGAGCTTGCTGAGGCCTTTATAAAACAAACGGGTTGGAACGAAAAACTTCCCTACCCATACATTATCAAAGCCAGCGAAAAACTCCTGAGCAAGTTAGCCGAAGGATTAACACAAGGAATTACCGCAACAGCTTCCGGGTTTTACGGCCCGCAAGGCAGGGAGCTTCGAATTCCTCTTGCTTTTCCGGAACTCAACGAAAGAATCGAAAATTTCTCCCACCAGGGAAATACCATCACCAACTTTGAAATGGAAACCTCCGCGATTTATGCACTGGGCAAAATTCTGGGGCACAACACCCTTACCATTTGCGACATTATTGCCAACAGGGTAAACCGCACCTACAGCAAGGATTACAAAGTATCGGTGGAAAAACTTATTCAGCATGCCCTGGAAAAGTTAACAGGCTGAAGTTAAAAAAGAATCTACATTCGTGAATCGTTTTCAACACAAGACTTCAACATGCGTGACGAAGATAAAATAAGAAAAATGGAAGCCCTCATCAGCCTGATGGATGAGCCTGATCCTGCTGTCTTCGCAGATATCTCGCTCAGCATCGAAGCGTACGGCCCTGAGATCATTCCCTTTCTTGAGCATGCATGGGAAGAACAAGCCGATCCCTTCCTGCAGAAACGTTTTGAAGAACTGATTCACACCATACAGTACCAGGGAGTTTGCCGCGACCTTGAAAAATGGATTGAGCATGGTGCTGCAGACTTGCTTGAAGGCTGCCTGATAGTAGCACGGTATCAGTATCCGGGTATTGAAGAGAGTGAAATAGAATACGAGTTATCCAGGATCAGAAAAGACATCTGGATCGAATTAAACGACAACCTCACTGCACTTGAGCAAATCAGGGTTTTCAACTATGTATTTTATGAATTACACGGCTTTCGGGGAAATACAGAAAACTATCATTCACCTGAAAACTCCTACATAAACAAAGTACTCGAATCCAAAACAGGTAATCCTCTCTCTTTAAGCATAATCTATATGCTTGTGGCCCAAAGCCTCGATATTCCGGTAAAAGGGGTGAATATGCCCGAACATTTTGTGCTGGCCTATACGGGTAGCTCTCTCAATCCCGACACATTGGAGTACAGCGGTAACAACATCCTTTTTTACATCAATGTATTCAGTAAAGGCAATGTTTTTTCATTCAAGGATGTGGAAGCATTTCTTAAGCAACTGAAAAAGGAGCCCAAGCCTGCCTATTACAGCCCGTGCACCAATACAGACATTGTTATGAGAATGCTCAACAACCTGATGAATGCCTACCAGAAGAGCAATGAGACCAGGAAGTTTGAAGAAATAAAAAATATGAGTGTGATATTTGAACACCAGGTAAAGAAATTGCTCAACGAAAAGAAGTAATATCAGCAACAGGAACAACAATCAAGGATTTCCCATTGTTGGGCAAAACGACCCCACAAGGCATTGTTCACAAAACGTAAACCAGAAACAATATGATAGTAAAAATTTATCCTGACAACCCAGACCCCCGCAAAATAGAGACCGTTTTGGAATGCCTGCGCAGTGGGGGGGTTATCATTTACCCTACTGACACGGTATATTCAATGGGTTGCGATATAATGCAGCACAAGGCTGTTGAAAGAGTGGCTGCGATAAAAGGGGTAAAAGCAGACAAGGCCAACTTTAGCATTATCTGTAACGATTTAAGCCATATTTCCGACTATACCAAACCTATATCTACAGATATTTATAAACTCATGAAGAAGGTCCTTCCGGGCCCGTTTACCTTTATTCTCAATGCCAGCAACAAAGTGCCGCGTATTTTCCAGAACAGGAAAAAAACCATCGGCATCAGGGTTCCTGACAACAATATTATCCGCCGGCTGGTGCAGGAATATGGCAATCCCATCATTTCCACCTCCATCTACGACAACGACGA
>SLPR01000549.1 GCA_007131895.1 Bacteroidales bacterium
ACAAGTTTTTTAGCCTGGTGCTGGCAGACATCTATTTCATCCAGGGCAAAAACGAGAAAGGGTTAGCCGTTCAAAATGAGCTTGCCCGTAAGTTTCCTGCCGATTTAAATATTCAAATCAGTAAGTTAAGCACACTGCTGTACCTTGAAAAATACCCCGAGGCCATCGATGTATTCGAATACATTGAAAAGATAAGTGGCTTCAACAATGAGCTCTCCCTGCAAAAGCAAAGGATTTTCATGGAAATGGACAGACCCGATCTTGCACTGCAGGAGGCCCGGCGCCTGGTTTCCTACTTTCCCGGAGAGTTGGTTTATCTTGAGCTGCTGGCCGAACTATACAATAAAAATGATCAACCTGAAGAAGCCTACCGCGTTTACAATCAGATGCTGCAAGCCCAGCCCGGGTCACCCATGGCCCGCTTGCTGCTTGCCGATTACTACCAAAACAAGGGAAAAGAAGATAAAGCCTTTGATGAATTAAAGCAGGCCTTCAGAAGCCCGGATTTAGGCGTAGATGGGAAAACAAGAATCATGGTTTCCTATTACTACCTTAGTGAAGAGGACAGTTTATACCTGGCGCAATCGTATCAACTGTGTGAAATTATGATGGAGGTTCATCCGGATGACGACCAGGCGCATGCCATATATGGCGATTTTCTTTTCAGGGACGAAAAATATGAGGAGGCCTGGGAGAGATACCATGCCGCTGCGCTGATTGAGCCTTCTGAATTGGGGTACTGGCAACAGGTCCTTTCCATTGAAGCAAGACTACAGGATTATGAAAGCATGCTCAAAACCTCAGACAAAGCGCTGGAGTATTTTTTTGAACAACCGGTAATATACTTCTTCAATGGTTTGGCCAATTACCAGCTGAAAAACTTTGAGCAGGCCATCACTTCTTTTGTTTATGGCAAAGATTTGTCATTCTCTGAACCTGATTTGCTGGGGCAGTTTTATACGCTTCTTGCCGATACATATCACAAACTGGAGGAGTATGAGAAGTCTTACAGCCATTACGAAAAGGCACTTGAGATAAATCCAGACGATGCTTATGCTCTCAATAATTACAGTTACTATATGTCTATTCGCAATGTAAATCTTGAAAAGGCACTTCAAATGTCGGCTCGCTCTCTCGAACTGGACCCTTACAACGCATCTTTTCAGGACACCTATGGCTGGATCAAATATAAAATGGGAGATTACAAGAATGCCCGCATCTGGATAAAAAAATCCCTTGACACTTCCGAATCGCCTAATGCTGTGGTGCTGGAACATTATGGTGATGTGCTTTACAAACTGGGAGAGAAGGATGAAGCACTTGTTTACTGGAAGAAAGCCCTGGAGCATGACAAAGCTGAAGATGATGTGGAAGGAGTCTCGGAGTTTCTTGAACGGAAAGTTAAAAAGGGCACGTTGTTTGAGTAGAAAGATCCTTTGAATTATCATTGTTAAAAACGAATGTCAGATTATTCCCTATATATGTTACTACGTAAGAATTCAACTATATTTTTCCTTGCCCTGTTACTGATATTAAGCGTAGCAGGATGTCGCGGACCCCGCGAAGTGGTGCCTGAGATAAGACCTCTGAGTACTGCCGATATAGCATTAATGGAGTTGCATAATAACCAGGCAGAATTCGACTGGTTCAGCACCCGCTTTTCAGGAAGTGTTGACTGGGAAGGCAGGGCCCATTCCATAGCCGGAAGCATGCGGATACGCAAAGATTCTGCAATCTATATTTCCATAGCACCCATACTGGGAATAGAAGTTGCCAGGGCACTGATAACTCCAGACAGTGTTAAGCTCGTTAATCGCCTTGAGTCTACGTATTACATGGGCGATTTGAAAATACTGAGCACCATGTTTAATGCCGATGTGGACTTTTACATGTTGCAGGCATTGCTTACCGGTAATGACTTTCCCCATTTCCGTTCTGACCAGTTCATCCTAAATGAAGATGCTCAATTGCTCAGGCTCTATGCCGATAGCAGAAGCCGTAAGTCAGGTATCGGGCAATCCATACAGCAGCTCATTACACTGGATCCCGGCACCATGCGTATAAGAACCAACATCATAGAGCACAAACAAACCGGTCAGGCATTGAGGGCAGACTATAAAAGATATGAAACCATTGGCGGCAGGCTGCTTCCTGTGGAGCTAGAGCTGCTCTTTGCCGACAAGTCAAGCAGATCCAACCTTGAAATGTTTTTTAACCGAACCACCATCAATGTCCCCCAGAATATGCAGTTTTCTGTCCCATCTCGCTATACCCCGGTACGACTGACTGATTAACCCAAAGGAACCTATGAGCGAAAAAATCTCTTCAGAACTTTTTTTAGCTTTTTTGCGCCCTGTTGTCGCAGGGCTCTTTATTGTTTTCCTTTTCGGATTCAGTCAACATCTTTGGGCACAGGATCGCGCAGAGCTGGAAAGAAACAAAAGGCGCATAGAACAGGAAATAACCTTGCTTAACCAGCTTCTGAGAGAAACCCAAACCACGGCAGAAATGAACCTAAGTCAGCTGGTTATCCTTAATAACCGGATTGGCTCCAGGCAAAACCTCATCGCCAATATCAATAATGAAATAGGTTTTATCAATCGCCGTATTGCCGAAACTACCCGCGAAAAGGAACAACTTGAGAAAGAGCTGAAAGAGCTAAGGGATTCTTATGCCCGCATGATTTATTACGCCCAGCGCAATCGCAACTCGTATCAAAGGATGATGTTTCTTTTTTCCAGCCGGGATTTTAACCAGGCATACCTCAGGTTGAGGTATCTGCAACAGCTTACACGCCACCGGCAAGTGCAGGCCGAAAAAATTGTTGAAACATCGGCCCGGCTGGAAGAAAACATTATTGAGATGGAAGTCCGGCGTGCTGAGCAACAATTGCTGCTTGAGGAACAAAGAGAAGAAATGAGTTTGCTTACACAAGAGAGAGAAGCCCAGTCGAAAAATGTTGAAACCCTCAAACAAAAAGAAAGGCAGCTGATGCAGCAACTCAAAGAGCAGGAACAGGCCGCCAGGCAGTTGCAGCAAGCCATCGAAAGGGTTATCGCTGAAGAAAGAAGAAAAGCTGAAGAGGCCGCCAGAGCTGCCGGCAGGCCAGCGGCAGAGGCTTTCAGGCTTTCTCCAGAAGAACAACTGATTTCCACAAACTTTGCCGAAAACAAAGGCAAGCTGCCCTGGCCCATGGAAAGAGGTGTTATTACAGGTTCATTTGGGGAGCAGCCTCATCCGGTATTGCCGGGTATAAAAATTGTAAACAACGGGATTGACATTTCCACCACTCGCGGAACCCGGGCAAGGGCAATTTTTGAAGGTACCGTAGCACGTGTTTTCTCCATTGCCGGCGGATATGCTGTAATTATACGTCATGGCGAATATCTTACGGTATATTCAAATCTTTCGGAGGTGTTTGTAAGCAACGGACAACGGGTAGATGTAAGACAGGATATCGGGGTGGTGGCAACCGATACAAGGGAAGCCAAGACCTATGTTAACCTGCAGGTATGGCATGGAAACAACAAGCAAAACCCTGCTGACTGGATCTCAAGACACCGTTAAAAATAGCCACCCTGCGTTTTTTCTGATATTATTTTCATATTTTTGCCAATATAT
>SLPR01000562.1 GCA_007131895.1 Bacteroidales bacterium
CAGGAAAAAGCTTATATCTCCCGGGAAGTTTTGATAAAACAACATGAAAGTATCCTGTGGGGAACCATGATGGGTCCCTTTGGCGGATGCTTTGCCCTCAGGAGTAAACTCTTCGAGCCGGTGCCCAAAAATTTTCTTGTTGATGACTTTTATATCAATATGAAAGTGCTTGAGAAAGGTTATTATTGCATTAATAATCTGGACGCCATGGTTTATGAAGATATTTCCAATAACCTTTCAGATGAGTTCAGACGAAAGGTCCGAATCTCGACAGGGAACTTTCAAAACCTTCGTCGTTTTTCGAACTTGCTGTGGCATCAAACCAAAGGGCTTTCTTTTTGTTTTATTTCTCACAAGGTGATGCGCTGGACAGGTCCGTTTTTTCTTTTGCTGGCATTTGTATCCAACCTTTTGCTGGCAGCCAATAGCGCATTTTATTTTTACATTTTTATTTTACACTGCTTCCTGTTTGTACTACCTTTGTTTGACCTTTTGCTCAGAAGTGCAGGAGTACATGTAGCAGTTTTTCGTTTTGTTACTCATTTTTATAGCATGAACCTTGCATTGTTTGCAGGTTTTTTCAACTCTTTAAAAAAAATAGAATCGAATGTTTGGAAACCCACCAAAAGAAATCAAGCCTGACGAGATTGTGCTGAACAGGATTGAGGAGGCCATCGAAGATATAAAAGCCGGTAAGGTTGTTATTGTTGTTGATGACGAAGATCGAGAGAATGAGGGTGATTTTGTAGCCGCTGCAGAAAACATTACCCCGGAGATAGTGAACTTTATGGCTACCCACGGACGGGGCCTTATTTGTGCCCCTATTACCCGCCAGCGATGCGACCAGCTGAATCTGGATCTTATGGTACCACAAAATACTGCGCTGCACGAAACTCCCTTTACCATTTCGGTTGATTTGATAGGTTATGGCTGTACTACAGGTATTTCTGCCAGCGACAGAGCCAAAACCATCAAAGCGCTTGCTGATAAAACTGTCAAACCGGGAGAACTGGGACGCCCCGGGCATATATTCCCGCTGCGTGCCCGCGAAGGTGGAGTGCTCCAAAGAGCAGGACATACTGAAGCAGCCATCGACCTTTCGCGACTGGCTGGTTTGGATCCCTCAGGGGCACTGGTCGAAATTATGAACGAAGATGGTTCTATGGCACGTCTGCCCGAGCTCATGGAGATTGCCCGTAAGTTCAACCTGAAAATCATTTCTATTGAAGACCTCATCGCTTATCGCATAAAAAACGAAAGCCTGATTATACAGGAAATTACCGTTGATTTGCCTACCGAGTGGGGCAATTTTAAACTTACTGCATTCAAACAAACTACTAACGACAAGCTTCATCTGGCCCTGACCAAAGGTATATGGGATGAGGATGAGGATGTGCTGGTAAGAGTGCATTCATCCTGTGTCACAGGCGATATCTTCGGATCCTGTAAATGCGACTGTGGCAGTCAGCTTCACAAAGCCATGCAAATGGTGGAGGAGGAAGGCAAAGGAATCGTGCTTTATATGAACCAGGAGGGTAGGGGAATTGGTCTTTTGAACAAACTCAAGGCCTACCACCTGCAGGAAAAGGGCATGGATACCGTAGAGGCCAATGTTGAGCTCGGTTTTAAAGCTGATGAACGGGACTATGGCATCGGAGCCCAGATTCTCAGAAGCCTGGGTGTGAAAAAAGTTCGTTTGATTACCAACAACCCCAGCAAGCGAACCGGATTGTCAGGATATGGTTTGGAAATCACCGAAAACGTCCCTATTATAGTACCCACCGGGCCCCATTGTAAAGTTTATATGGATACCAAGAAAAATAAGATGGGGCATGTGCTCTGATTTTTCGGGTAAAGTCAGTTGTATAAGTAACAATTAATAAAAGCATCTCAAAATCAGTAAGCACTATATGCTGATTTTGAGATGCTTTTTTCATATGGTTAATCCTATGTTTATTGATAAAGTGCAAATACAGTCAGGATTTCATAAATCATTGGTCTGATGCCTGTGCCGCCTTTGCAGGGGAACTTGCATGAATGGGCATTTTAATCACTATCGCTAATTATGATCAGTGTTCGTGAGCTCAATCCCTTCGGTTCATTTCCTTTTGAGCGCTCAGTGCTCATGCAGGTTTCATCCCGTCTGAATCCATAATTCCAGGGGGGGATATTGTATGGGAGTCTGGTTTGTTTTTATTGGGGAACCAGGTTTTACAAACCTTGTTAATTATTTTTGATAAAATCACCACAATGATCACAAAGAACTTTTCCAAACTTCTCTTCATTTTGACCTTTGGGGCATGGGCAATCGCAAAATTTATGGGTACCATTGGAGGTTATAAGCTGGTTATCTCTGACACTTATTTTTTGTCTGTCCCATTCCTTCAGCATGGTTACGCAGTCATCTATTATCCATTGTGGTGTATTATACCCTAAATGTTTTTTGATAAATTCTTCCATAGCACTTTAATTATTAATTTTGCCTGTATTACTTTTTAAAGGTGATTCAAAATATTGCCAATCCATTACGACTAATCTTATATTATGACAGGTAATATAAGAACAGGGAAGCAAGTATTGCTCCCCTGTCTCCCAATTACAATTGTTTCAAAAACTCTGAAAACAACATTTCCCCGTAATATTCTATGGTTTTCGCTCTGATTATCTGTATAGTTTAATAGTGTAGTGCTCAAGAAATTATTTAGGGCCTGCTGAAAAACACTCATTCGAGAAAGTATGCCAATTCTTTACAATACAAAACAGTGTTTAAGATGCAAGGATTAAAATGGTTTTTTATTAAAAACTTTGCACGTTCGTTTAGTTAGTTTTTAGCAGAACTGTTTATTGTTCGACTTTTTTGTTCAAATATATAGGATCATTTACACAAAAAAAACACTATTTAGTAAAGCATGCCACTGGAAGAGTAAACATGGGTTTTGGTTTAGTTAACCGTAAATTGTATTAGAGAAGATAGGTTGCCAGAGAGTAGGTTCCATCCTGTAAAGGCAGGATGATTTCTACTTATGCATTCGCATTATGCATTCGCAATTTGGCCGTTTCCAGCTATGGGGGTATTGAGAAATTTACTTTAAGAAAATGCTATCCTCATATTCTGCCCCCAGAAAATACAAGCCGCAACCCGGCACCGAATAGCCTGCATTGCTGCGGTTTTTACTTTCCACGATGGCATCAAACTGTGGGGTCGATATTTTTTTCAGCCCAACATCGGCAATGGTTCCTACAATGGCCCTGACCATATTGCGCAGAAACCGGTTGGCCTGTATACTGAATATCCAAAGGTGTCCTTCCTGCCGCCAGCTTGCGGATGTTACGTTGCACAAGTAATTGTTAACCTGGGTGTTGCTGCGCGAGAAGCTTTCAAAATCTTTATATTGCATCAGTTTTCTGGTAACCTCCTGCATGGCATCAAAATCAAGGGGTCTTTCCATAAGCCATGCACGATTGACCATGAAGGGGTCTTTTTTTCTGCAAATGATGTATTCATAGCTTCGGGATTGCGCGCTGAAACGTGCATGTGCATCAGGATTTACCTGTTTGATTTGTTGTATGGCAAGGTCATGTGGCACAATACGGTTGAGTTTATACACCAGATCC
>SLPR01000524.1 GCA_007131895.1 Bacteroidales bacterium
CTTTACCATCAACGCTCCTGCTACTGTAGGCGTTACCGGTCCTGCCGTCTTCGAAGCCAGCGCCTGCCAGTTTGAAAACCAGGCGGACCTTGATGCAGAATTTGCTGCATGGATGGGTGCGTTTGAAGTAACCGAAGGTGGTTGCGGAGTAACTACTCCTGACCTGAGCGGATATACAGCTCCCGATCTTTGCGAAGGTGGTAAAGTGTCTGTTACATTCACTGTAAATGACCTTTGCACATCAGCAAGCATTACACGTACATTCAAAATCAACGCTCCCGCTAATCTGATCGTGAATAGCCCGGCACCTGTATCATTCGATGCAACTGCATTTGCAAACCAGGATGCCATTGATGCTGCCTTCAACACATGGATTAACGGATTCAGTGTAAATGGTGGTTGCTCGGCCATGCTGCCCGACCTGTCAGAATACACAGCTCCCGCTATCTGCACCGGTGGTGTGGTTACCATTGAATATACCCTTACCGACTTGTGTGAAACTGACGCCCTCAGCAGCTCATTTACCATCGTAGCTCCCGATGCTATTCAGGTAACTGTTCCTGATGCAGTGGTGGAAAGCAGTTGTGCTTTCGCCGACCAGGCAGAGCTCGACGCAGCTTTCGAAGCATGGATTGATGAATTCAGCATAGAAAGCGGTTTCGGTTTACAGTTGCCCGACCTGTCAGAATATGAAGCACCTGCTTTGTGCCAGGGTGGTACTGTTACTATCGAATTTACCGTGGAAGACCTCTGCGGTGAAAGCGAAGTATCCAGCAGCTTTACCATTAACGCTCCTGCTGCTGTGGCCGTTGCCGGTCCTGACAATATGGAAATCAGCGCCTGTGAATTTGAAAACCAGGCTGACCTTGATGCAGAATTTGCTGCATGGATTGCACAGTTTGAAGTAACCGAAGCCGGTTGCGGAGTGACTGCTCCTGACCTGAACGATCTTAGCGCACCTGTTCTTTGCGAAGGTGGTGAAGTATCTTTTACATTTGCTGTAAATGACCTTTGCACCGATGCAAGCATAACCCGCACATTTACCATTACGGCTCCTGCGGCACTCGCGGTCAATAAGCCAGCAGATTATGCTGCCGATGCTACCGAATTTGCTGACCAGGATGCCATTGATGCTGAATTTGCAGCATGGCTTAACGGTTTCAGTGTGTCAGGCGGATGCGCACCCATTGGAGATTATGGTACACCTTCTGCTCCTACCCTCTGCGGTGGAACTACCATGGTGACCTATAACGTTACTGATCTTTGTGAAAATAAATCCCTCAGCGCTTCCTTCACCATCAACTCGCCAAACGAGCTGGTGATTAGCAAGCCTGAAGATATTACTACCTCTGCCTGCATGTATGCAGACCAGGATGAGCTTAATGATGCATTTGTTTCATGGCTCGCTGAGTTTGACGTAAACGGTGGTTTCGCCCCGCAGGGTGCCATCGTTGGCTCTCCCGTGGCTCCCGTTCTTTGCGAGGGTGGCAGCGTTACCGTTACCTATAACGTTACTGATGAGTGTGGTTCAGGTTCCGTTTCGGCTACCTTTACCATCAACGCTCCTGCAGCTGTTGCCGTTGCCGGTCCTGACAATATGGAAATCAGTGCCTGTGAATTTGAAAACCAGGCTGACCTTGATGCAGAATTTACCGCATGGATGGCACAGTTTGAAGTCTCAGGTGGATGTACAGCTGAACTTCCCGACCTTACCGGGTATGATGCTCCCGACTATTTCATGGGAGGGTCTGTGACTGTTGAGTTTACCATTGAAGATCTCTGTACTACTGAAAGCATCAGCAGAACCTTCACCATTATCCCTGCTCCCGAAGCTCCCATCAGCGGTGGAGACCAGGAGGAATGTGAAGTATACCCCGTACAAACGCTTACTGCAACCGCAACTGCTCCAGCAGGCTCATCCATTATATGGTATGATGCAGAAGGACAGATGGTTGCTGAGCCGATGCTTAATTCTGTTGGAACAGTTACTTATTATGCTGCTTCCATTGATGAAAACCAATGCGAAAGCTTTGATCGCACGCCTGTTACCCTTACCATACTGGAAGCTCCCATCCTCTCTTGCCCAACCGACATCAACATTGGTGTAATGGCAGAGCCCATAGCCCTTACAGGTGCTACTCCTGAGGGTGGCATTTACAGTGGCGCCGGAGTAACCGACGGTATGTTCGACCCCATGGCAGCCGGTGTTGGTGAACATGTGATTACCTATACTTTCGAAAATGAAGAAAGCTGCGAAGCTTCCTGCTCTTTCGTTATCAACGTAATTTCCATGCCCGACTTTGCCTGTATTCCTGACATGACGGTTTGCAACGATGACGAGGCATTTGAACTGGAGCAACCTGCTTATGAAGGAGGCACTTACTCCGGAGAAGGTGTTATTGATGGTGAATTTGATCCGCAGTCTGTTGCTGCCGGTGAATACATGATTACCTACACGCTTACCGACGAGTATGGCTATGTTTACTCCTGCAACTTCTTCATCGTGGTACATCCTGCACCTGAAGTAAGCCTTGCTGCATTCGAACCTGTTTGCAACAACACTGTATTCACCCTTGCAGGCGGTATGCCTGAAGGCGGAATCTATTACATTGAAGGTGTTGAAGCTGTTGATTTTGATGCCAGCTTACTGGGTATTGGAGAGTACGAAATCACTTATGTATTCGAAAATGAATTTGAATGTTCAGGTACTGCCACACAAACCATTCAAGTGCAGCAGGCTCCCTGTTTCGAAATAATTGCAACAGACATCTCCTGCTATGGTGCTGAGGACGGATCCATTAAGGTTATCGTAGACAGTGAGTGTGGAGCAGTAGTTGATATTTGTCTGGAATACGACAACGAAAACCTTGACAAATGCAAGACCGATAAATTTCTGGGTCAGGCTCAATACGAAGGTCTCATTGCCGGCACATACTACGTAGTGGTAACTGGTGCCAACGGTTGTGTTACCGTTAAGGAAGTTATTATCAGCGAACCTGCAGAACTTATTGCTACGGCTACGGCAGAAGAAACCATCATCTGTCATGATGCCACAACAGTGGTAACCGTAACTGCTGAAGGCGGAAACGGCGACTACGAAGGTACAGGCGAATTTGTTGTTGGAGTGGGAACACACGAGTTTATCGTTACCGATTCCAAAGGATGCACTGATAAAGTAAGTGTCACCATTGAATCTTTCATGGTTGTTGAGGTAACCTGCCGCGAAGATATTTTCATCGGAGAATTTGCCCACACCATTATACTGGACGGTTCTGCTCCTGAAGGCGGTGTGTATGCCGGTGCCGGTGTAAGCTACGATGCAGAAAACGAACAATACCTGTTTGCTGCCGGTGAAGCCGGTGTAGGAATCCATACCATCATCTACACCGTGGAAGATGAAAACGGATGCTTCTACACATGTGAGTTCGTGATTGAAGTTTACGAAATGCCCGATTTCAGTTGTCTGCCTGATGTAGCCATCTGTGCTGATGACATGCCGCTTGGAAACCTCATACCCGAAGGTGAAGAAGGTGTTCTCAGCGGAACAGGCATCGACAACAATGTATTCTATCCCGAAATCTCCGGTCTGGGTGAGTTTGAAATCACCTATACCATCGCCGACGAATTCGGATACCTCTACAGCTGCACTTTCTTCATTATTGTAAATGAAGTACCTGTAGTAACACTTGAAGCGTTCGCTCCTGTTTGCAACAACACAGTATTTACTTTGGAGGGAGGAATGCCCGAGGGTGGAATCTACTATATCGATGGAACAGAAAGTATAGTATTTGACGCTGAACTGCTGGGTGCAGGAATGTTTGAAATTACCTACATCTACACCAACGAGTTTGACTGTGCTGCTTCTGCTACACAAATGATAGAAGTATTGCCGGCTCCCTGTTTCGACATCGAAGTTACCCATGCGTGCTACGGTGAAGAAAACGGAACCATTCAGGTTACCATTGATCCTGACTGCGGTAGTGTTACTGATATCTGCCTGGTGTATCCCGGACAGAATATTGATGACAAGTGCAACAGCAAATCTCTGGGTGGAACCATTTATACAGGCCTTATTCCCGGAGTATACCAGATAATGGTAACCGGCGCCAACGGGTGCATCACCATTGAAGAGATAGAAGTAAAAGAGCTTCCGCTTCCTGTTGCTGAAATCACTGCCGAAGGTGCACTGGAGTTCTGCGAAGGAGAACAGGTAGTTCTTACCGCCTCTGAAGCTGTTGAGTACCTCTGGAGCAACGGAGAAACTTCTCAGTCCATTACAGTAAACGTAACTGGTGAGTACTATGTAACCATAACCGATACCAACGGATGTATGGCAACCTCTGAGGTTGTTGAAGTAGTTGTAAACGAGCTGCCCGAAGTTGAAATCCTTGCATGGGGTGAGCTTGAACTCTGTGATGGAGGTTCTGTTGAACTTACTGCTACCGAGGCAGCTGAATACCTTTGGAGCAATGGCGCAACAACACAATCCATCGTGGTTGACGCTTCAGGAATTTTTGAAGTAACCATCACCGATGCCAACGGGTGCATCAATACTTCTGAACCTGTTGAGGTAGTGGTTTATGAACTTCCGGCAATTGCTTTTGAATCAATTACAGTATGCCACGACGCTGAGCCATTTGCATTGCAGGCCTCACCGGAAGGTGGTTTATTTGAAGGTGCAGGAGTTATTGATGGAACATTTGATGCTGCCTTAGCAGGTATTGGATCACATGAAGTTTCTTACATTTATACACAATCTGAAACAGGCTGTACAAGCGTTGCACTGGCAACCCTAACCGTTAGTGAACCTATCATCATTGCAGCTCATGTTACCGACCTGGAAACTTACGGTGATGGCAGTGGTGCTATCAGCCTTACCGTAACCGGAGGTATTGCACCTTACAGCTATCAGTGGGACAATGGCGAAACAACTGCCACCATTGAAAATCTGCAGGCTGGTGAATACTTCGTATCCGTAATTGACGAAACAGGATGTGTTGCTTCTGAAACCATCACCGTAGGACACAACAGTATTCTTGTTGACCTGGGAGTTACCATAGAAGTAAACATCCAGACTCCCGATCCGGAAGAAGTGGACGAACTGATTTTTGCCCTGGTTGTAACCAATCATGATCAAAAAGAAGATGCTACCGGAGTAGTGGTAGAAAACAATATTCCTCAACCCTTCCCCTTCATTGCACGTCTTGATGATGGAACCAGCGGTCCATACCATGCTGCAACCGGTACCTGGATCATTGGTACTATTCCTGCAGGAGAGCATGTTACCCTGGTTTACAAAACTGAGATGCTGCTTACTGAGGAGGAAAAGACCAACCATTTTGCCGTGAACACCGCACAGATTCTCCCCTTCGATCAGATTGATCCTAACCTGGCCAACAACTATGCTGAAGTAGTGGTAACAGTGGGTGAATCAACCGGTGGCGACGACAATGGTATTGAAAGTAATGGTAGTATGGCAGCCCAACTGGCACTGCGCAACCACAGACGATTGGTGGAAAGCAATCCTGTTGCCAGAGAAGAAAGAACCACCAAGATGGAAAGCTTCAGCCATACTGACATGCTGACAGGTACTTTAAAAACTGCTGCTGTTGACGGAAATGCCACAGGAATCGGAATGTTGCTTCCCGAAGAAGGACCTGCCAACACCAAGGGTTTCGTATCTACTCCTGCAGACCTGCTGGGTATCACCAACGCAAGAGAAATTTTCTCTGTGGATTACCTGCAGCAAAACAATGCAAGAAGAGCGGCTATCCTGGCCATTTCTACCAGCCCGTCAAGTGTTTATGAGCACACCAAGGTCATTTGCGACAGGCTCGTAGGTGCTGAACTGCGCAACATCGAAATGATTGAGATTGCCGGTCGTCCGTTTATCCTCTCACAACTGGTTCATCCGGAAGGATATGTGGATTACTCTGTAAGTTTCATTGCACAGCGCAATGGTGGAGAATTCATCATTGACAACAGATGGTACAACGAAGAGTACGAGATACTCAACGCTGACGATATCTTCAACTTCCAGGTTTGGAGTGTTACTCCTCAGTTTACCCGCGAGTTGGTGGAAGAAATCATCAACATGATGGAACTCAATGGTGGTGTAAGCTTCCGCAACGAAGCTATTGCCCCTGCCATACCTCAGGTATATGTGCACAGTGGCCGTTACACCAACGGTGGCCTGCTGCTTAACCTTATCAATAAGGCCGGAGCAGACCAGATTACCATCCACGGTAGCAAGACCCTTTTTGAAAACGCACAGAGAGAACCCATGAACATCACACTGAACATCCCCACTGAAGAGTTTGTGGAGGTATTCATCCCAACAGGGTTCCTCTTTGATGCCGGTTTCTCTATCCGAAACAACAAGGACAATGCACCTGATGTGCTGTACTATGCTGATGGAGCCTGGATGTTTGATTACGACCCGGGCAATGCTGAAGTAACACGCTTTGTTACCGAGGCTGAAACGGTTGAAGCTGAACAAATCGACTACAAAGTAGAAAGAGAAGCTTCTTTCACCGGACGTGTGCGCACCTGGGCTTCATTGTTCAGATCACTTTCGCCGCGTAATATGCCCGTTGACATGACCGGATTTGATCAGCTTGTTTTCACGGCTCATGGTACCGGTGTTACTGAAGTGATGCTTGCCAAAGCCGGCATCCACCAATGGAGCGAACAATACCGCACCACCATTACCCTGTCCGAAGAACCCAGAGAATACAGAATCAATTTCAGCGACCTTGTATCCAAAGAAGGTAAAGTTGGTTTCACTGCTGAAGACCTGGTATCTGTAATATTCAACCCACTTGGCAACGGAAGTGTCGCAAGCAGCTTTGATGTCAACGTGAGCAATCTGCACTTTACCAACAGCAGCTACGTGGTAACTCCCAATGCAATTTTCTATCCCGCCTATCCCAACCCATTCAGAAACAACACACATGTTGACCTGATGATTACAAAAGATAGTCATGTTAGAATTGAAGTGCTGAACATGTACGGACAAACCGTTGAAGTATTGGCCAATGAAGAACTGAGTATTGGGTCATACAAATTCAACTGGAATGCTGCCGGACACAAAACAGGAGTGTACATGATTAAAATGATAGTTGGAGATAACACCTACACAACCAAGGTGGTATTCCAGAAATAATTTTCATCATAAACTTTTAATCCCCGAAAGAGGCGCCCGTAAAAAAGGGCGTCTCTTTTTTTATCCAATAATTTTCATCTCCTTTGAGCGTGTCTTTTCCCATTTCAATTTCCGTGTGGTTATTGGCATAAAAACTCCACCCATCGCACAAACTAAATCATCCAAGACAGTTTTTTATCAGGGGAAAGGTCTAATTCAATATTTTACACTAATTTTGATAATATTTTTCACAGACCCCTGTGTTTTTTATTAGGCTGAAATTCCTTAAGCAATACCAGAATACATGATGAGCCATAAAAACCTGCAGGAGTCCGGGAAAGTTTAAAAAATTCTCAACAATAATTTGGAATTCAATACAATCAACAACAACAACAAAAAAAACTACAAATGAAAAAAATCGCAGGATTAATTCTTATGGTAATCATTATGGCTTCTTGTGCTACAGAGGAGAAGAACCCATTCCTGACGGAGTATGATACTCCTTTTGGAGTTCCTCCATTTGACCAAATTGAAAACCAGCATTTCATGCCCGCTTTCAAAGAAGGCATCAAACAACAGGAAGAGCGTATCGACGCTAACGTTAAAAATGAGGAAGCACTTACTTTTGAAAACACCATTGCTGCACTGGACTACAGTGGCATGTTATTGCGCCAGGTGTCTTCAGTATTTTACAATTACCTTTCGTCCAACATCTCAGACGAGATTCAGGATCTATCACAGGAAGTAGCCCCTATGCTTTCAGCCCATGGTGACAACATCAGCCTCAACATGGAACTGTTTGCACGCATCCAGGCTGTTTATGCACAAAAGGATCAGTTGACCCTGACGGAAGAACAGCAAATGCTGCTTCAGGAAACTTATGACGGGTTTGTAAGAAACGGAGCAGCCCTGCCAGAAGACAAGCAGGAACGTTTCCGTGAAATCAACCAGGAACTCAGCGTGCTTACCCTTCAGTTTGGACAGAATGTACTTGCTGATGTTAACAGCTGGCAAATGTTTGTGGAAGACGAAGCAGATCTTGCTGGTTTGCCACAAAGTGTAATTGACGCTGCTGCCGAAGCTGCTGCCGAAGAAGGTAAAGAAGGTAAGTGGTTATTTACCCTGCACAATCCCAGTGTAATGCCTTTCCTTAGCTATGCCGACAACCGCGACTTGAGGGAAAAGATGAATCGCGCCTATATCAACCGTGGCAACATGGACAATGAAAACAACAATACCGAAATCATCAACCGCCTTGTTGAGCTTCGTCTTGAACGCTCACAAATGCTTGGATTTGAGAATTTTGCTGAATTTGCCCTGCAAAACCGCATGGCTCCCAGTGTAGAAGCAGTAGAATCTTTCCTCATGGAAGTCTGGGATGCTGCACTACCGATTGCCAGAAACGAAGCACGCATGCTACAGGATCAAATCAATGCCGACGGACATGACTTTGAACTAAAATTCTGGGATTGGAGATATTACGCAGAAAAAGTACGCAAAGAGAAGCACGATCTGGATGAATCAGAAATTCGTCAGTATTTTGAGATCAACAATGTACGCGATGGAATTTTCATGCTGATGGACAAGCTTTGGGGAATTCAGTTTGTTGAGCGTACTGATGTTCCCGTTTACCATCCCAATGCCACCGCATGGGAGGCACTGGAAGCCGACGGCACTCATATTGGAATCCTTTACATGGACATGCACCCCAGGGCCAGCAAGCGTGGTGGCGCGTGGATGAGCAGTTTCCGCAATCAGCATGTTGACGAGGACGGCAGATTTGTTCACCCTGTTATCACCATCGTATGCAACTTTACAGCTCCCACCGGCAACCAGCCTGCTCTGCTGAGCTTTGACGAGATGACAACTTTCTTCCATGAGTTCGGCCATGCTATCCATGGGCTTTTATCTGATGTTCATTACCACAGTTTGTCTGGCACTTCTGTTCCCCGCGACTTTGTTGAGCTTCCCTCACAAGTACTGGAAAACTGGGCTACCCACCCCGAATTCCTGAAAATGTTTGCCAAGCATTATGAAACAGGTGAGACCATTCCCGATGAGCTTATCGACAGGATCACCGCAGCAGGAAACTTCAACCAGGGATTTGCTACCGTTGAGTTTACTGCTTCAGGATTACTGGATATGGAGTACCATACCAAAACTTCTTACGAACCTTTTGATGTTATGGAGTTTGAAAGAGAAGTGCAAAATCGCTACAACATGATGGATGAGATTTATTTCCGTCATGGAAGCACCCACTTTCAGCACATTTTCTCTGGCGGTTATTCTGCTGGTTATTACAGCTACTACTGGGCCGGAATTCTTGATGCTGATGCTTTCCAGGCTTTTGTGGAAACCGGAGATCTTTTCCATCAGGAAACAGCCCGTTTGCTGCGTGAAGAAATCCTTGAAAGAGGAGGCACGCGCAATGCTATGGAAATGTATGTAAACTTCCGCGGTCAGGAACCAGGCATTGAGCCTTTCCTCAGACAAAGAGGTTTGATTGAATAATATACTTTCAATACAAAAAAAGCCGGCGCTGCCGGCTTTTTTTGTATTCCATTTAATGATTTTGAATTACTTTTTTAATGTAGCAGCAATCAGTTCCCCAACCAGCTGCCCGGAAATAATAGAGGGAGGCATGCCCGGACCAGGAGAAGTAAGCTGGCCGGCATAATACAGGTTGGGTACCTTGTCGTGATGAACCCTGGGCTTGAGGATAGCGGTCTGCTTCAAAGTATTGGCCAGACCATAGGCGTTGCCCTTGAAAGCATTGTAGTCATTAACAAAATCTGACAGACAATACGATCGTTTGTAAAGAATGTGCTCCCGAATATCCACTCCCAGAATATCTTTCATCCTTTGGGCAATAACATGAAAATACTTTTCTCTAAGCTCATCATTGTCTGATATCCCTGGAGCCAGCGGCATGAGTATAAAGACGTTTTCTTTCCCTTCCGGAGCAACAGATGTATCGGTTTTTGAAGGGCACGATACATAGAATAATGGATCCGTGGGCCAGGCAGGTTTCGTATATATTTCCTTTGCATGCAAATCAAAATCACGATCAAAAAAAAGGTTGTGGTGTTGCAGACCATCAATTTTCTTGTCCAATCCAAGATAGAACAGCAGGGAGCTGGGGGCCATCGTGCGTTTTTCCCAATATTGGGGGGTATAGCTTCTGTATTTTTCGGGCAGAAGATTTTGCTCCACATGATGGTAATCGGCACCGGCCACAATGGAATCAAACTTATAGCTTTTTTTGCCGGTGGTAAAGCCTGCTGCCTTCCCATTGACAATATCTATTCTTTCCACAGGTTCAGCCGGATAAAACTCTACCCCCAGCTCTTTGGCCACCGAAACAAAACCTTCAATAATCTTATGCATCCCCCCCATAGGGTACCAGGTGCCCAGCGCAAGATCTGCATGATTCATCAGGCTGTAAAGGGCAGGGGTGTTTTCGGGCGTGGCTCCCAGAAAAAGCACAGGAAACTTGAGAATCTCCTGCAGTTTCTGATTTTTGAAGAGTTTTTCCACCTGGGAAGCCAGGGAGGTAAACATCTGCAGTTTGAAAACACTTTTCAACACACGGATATCTGCAAATTCAAAGAGGGATAAACCCGGCTTCCACACGAACTCTTCCATCCCCACCTTGTATTTGTATTCGGCTTCGGCAAGGAACTTACGCAGGTTTTCACTGCTTCCGGGTTCGATCTCTTCGAATAGCTTTTCCAGCTCAACATAGCTGGCAGGCATAGAAACAATATCATCTTTACCAAAAACTACATTATAGGAAGGATCCAGTCTTACAAGTTCGTAGTAATCTGAAGCAGATTTGCCAAATTTATTGAAGAAATTTTCAAAAACCTCCGGCATCCAGTACCACGAAGGCCCCATGTCAAACATAAATCCTTTGGCATCAAACTTTCGGGCCCGCCCACCCAGGCCTTCATTTTTCTCAAATACACTTACCTTGAAACCCTCTTGTGCCAGTGTGCAAGCGGCTGCCAGACCGGCAAATCCCGAACCAATAATTCCTGCTGTTTTCAATATTTCCTGGTTTTAAAGTTATGTTCCATAAATTATCAAAAAAACATCGGGAAAAGCAAAATGTTTAGTTACTCACTAATTACCGGAGGATAGAATTAAGCGAAAAGTACTTTATCCATGGGAATATCCCGGCTATTGGCAGGCACATTGTCAAACAGCTGAAAAGCAAAACATACGCCAATGGTGGGAAAATGTTGTCCGACAAGGAGCTTGTCATAGTAAGCCTTTCCCCTTCCCAGCCGGCTGCCGGATTTATCGAAAGCAATGCCCGGTATAATACCCAAATCAATGTCAGAAATCTGAGCTACGGGACCATTCTGGGGTTCCATGATACCAAACACATTTCCCTTCACCATGCAATCCATCCCGGTAAAAACCCTCAACTTCAGAGAATCACCTTCTACAATTGGCAATATGATTTTTTTCTCCTGGTACCATTTCAACACAAAGTCATGGGTTTGCACCTCATCTTTCATCGACCAGTACAGCAAAACCGTTTGTGCTTTAATAAATTCAGGCAGCTGCTCCAGTTGTTGGAAAATCAGAGAAGAAGCTGCCAGTTTTTTTTCATCTGAGCACTCCTTTTTTCGTTGCTTCACCAGCTGTCGGAGCTCTTTTTTCTGGCTGTCAATTTCCATAACACTATATTAAAAGCAATTGGTTCTGATAAAATTAAATGAATTCAGATTATTGAAAGCAGACCTCTCACTCCGTTGGGGGGAGACAGGCAGTTTGCATTAATGGGGTAGCAGTATATCAAAAAAACAAAAATCAATGCACATCCAGTCCATGACGCATATAGATCAGATGCTCCAGGGTTTTGAGAATTTCCTCCATATACTCATTAACAGCCCTCACGCTACCGGGAAGGGTATAAACAAGGGTCTCTGACATAAGGCCTGCCACTCCCCTGCTCAGAAGAGCATTGGGCTTATCGGCTCCGTATTTCACCCTGATCATTTCCATGATTCCGGGTATCTCTTTATCGAGCATGGGTGTTACCGTTTCCACGGTAATATCGCGGGGCCCGATGCCTGTTCCTCCGGTGGTAATGAGCACATCAATCTCTTCGTAGGATGCTTTTTCCAGAACCAGTGACAAACTTGACGCATCATCAGAAATGATGGTAGTTTCCACCTGTATGTTGCGGGGTCTTTTTTCAAAATGTTCCTGCAGCAGTTTTACAACCCTGGGACCGCTTTTGTCTTCGTATTGTCCACGGCTGGCACGGTCGCTCAAGGTAACCACATGAAAACGAAGAATCCTGGGTACATATTCAAGCACATCTCCCGGCTTTATAGAGCCCTGATTCACTACCCTGGCAAAAATGCCTTCCTTGGGCATCACACAGTTTCCTACTTCTTTGAAGATGGCGCAACTTGATCCATGGCACTCCTTGCCGATCTGGGTAATCTCAAGTTCCACGTTTTCGCCCACAAACCGATCCAGGGGTGAAGTTTTTACAAGCTCTAACCCTTCGGTGGTAATATTCTCTGCGAACTCGCCAAAGGCCAGCTGCCGGCCGGCCTGCTGCGAAAAACGGTCAAAACTTTCTTTGCCAAGCAAACTTACCTGGCGGTGCCACGGACCACTGTGAGCATCATCCATTACGCCAAGATGATTGAGGGTTATCTCTTCTACGGGTTTTTTAACCGTACCCTTCTCTTCTGAAGTATTAACTGAAAGGACTTTTATTTGCTGTGTCATATATCTTTGTGTTTTTGCATATTTAAAATTTTCCGTCAAAGGAATGCAACACGGTTATTACATTTTAATTTTCTCCAGCAGCTTAACCTGCTCAATTACCATTTCCTTGTCAACCGCTTTGCACATATCATAAACAGTAAGCAGCGCCACACTGGCACCGGTTAGGGCTTCCATTTCAATGCCCGTTTGCCCGATGCATTTCAGTGTTGCTGTTACTTCTACTCCCTCATCCTGCAAAACAGCTTTTACATCCGCTTTGGTAATTTGCAAGGGATGGCACAACGGAATGAGGTCTGACGTTTTTTTTGCTGCCTGGATTCCTGCAATCTCTGCCACTGTAAGCACATCGCCTTTTTTCATTTCATTTTCGCGAATTAGCCGCACCGTATCTTGCTGCAAACGAATAAAACCACGGGCAACTGCCGTGCGCGTTTGCACAGGCTTGGGACTTACATCCACCATATTGGCCTTGCCCTGATCGTCGATGTGAGAGAATTTGTTCATTTTTTATCAATTGACATACATGGGGTTTTGTTCAAGCAAAAAACCAAAACAAAAGTAACAAAATCTGTTTATTACCGCCGGAAAAACATCTCAGACTGATTCTATATCGCAAAAGCACCAGCTACTTAATCCAATCTGCCGGTTCAATAGTCCGGGC
>SLPR01000150.1 GCA_007131895.1 Bacteroidales bacterium
GAAGTTAAAGCGCATTTCCTGTACCCTGTTTTCAGGAGGACCGTTCCAGTTTCCTTCCAAATCATAAAAATCGCTGTCTTTTGCCCAGCATGACTCCCAAAACAGGTCATACCGAATCATAATGCAATGGGAGGGTAAATAAGGCCGCAGACATTCGGAGAGCTCTTCCAGGAAAACTCCCATGCAATCCGGATCCGGCTCCAGTTCAGGGCCATAAGGAACATACGCATAGCAGTGCTGCCGATCGATATATTCCAGCACTACTAGTATGTCGGAGGTTATGATTTTGTTGCTGCTTTCATCATTGCGAATATCCGACCGTTTTACTTTAAAATTAAACGCATAGGAGTCAATGCCCATTTTCCGTTTTACTTCTGACCAGTAAGAGGTTTGTTGCACTATGGGAGTTTCAAAAACCTCATCAGTATCCTTATCAAAAACTTCGCTAAGCATATTTCTTTGAAAGTTAAATAATTTGGGTGCTGTGCTAAAAACCGGCAAAGCTAACAAACCTATTTTGCTAAAAAAAACTTTTTTTCAATTAAATTGCTTTTAATCAGTCATTTAATTCCTGCCAGAAATAAATAATTTATACAACCTTCCCCAGGTCTTATACCCACGTGCAATCTTTAGGGAGGAATACGATTCAGAAAAATCTCTCAAAAACGATAGAAATTGCCGGAAACCCGTCACTCAATACCAATCTGTTTTCAGATTTATGAGTGAAATATTTTAATAATTTAATACATTTGAAAAACTAAAAGGCACTACTACTAATTCCGTCGATAAGACTATGTTTTGATAATAAATTAGATGCAGTTCGTCCGTAGACGGAAGACGGAAGACAGAAGAGAATCCACTTTTGAGAGCGCAATGCTCATGCAGGTTTCATCTGGATAAAATTAGTTTAAGTATTTGGTTAGATGGAACTTACATGAATGACTTTATCCATTCTCTTTTGAGAGTGAGGCGCTCATGTAAGTTTCATTCCACTAAAAGTGCAGTAGAACCAACTAAAAAAATACCCACAGTAACTGATTCCAAAGGCTCAATACTACAATCATGACCCTAATAAACAGAAATTCTGACCCTCTCAGACTTGGCACCATGATGTTTTTCCAATACATGATGTTTGCCGTTTGGTGGGTACCCCTTGCCGCTTATCTGGCGAACCTGGAATTATCAAGAAATCTCACAGCACTGATTCTGAGCTCCATGGCCTTTGGTTCAGTTGTTTCGCCCATGGTAGGCATGCTGGCTGACAGATATTTCAGGGCACAGCATGTGCTTGCTTTTTCCAATTTTGCCATTGCGGTGATGCTTTTACTTGCTGCGAATACCTCCCATCCGCTGGGGTTGTTTATCATCCTTGTTATAGCCATGCTTTTTTACATGCCAACATGGGCGCTCACAAGTTCAATCACCATGTTTCATGTTGGTTCGGACAATTTCTCTAAGATTCGCGTTTTTGGAACCATAGGCTGGATTGCCGCAGGAATATTCAGCGCGATTAACTCAGGTTGGCTGGGAATAGATTTTGACGGAACACACCTGCCCTTTTATTACGGAGCAGCATTGAGCCTGGTGGCATCATTGTTCAACCTTACCTTACCCGACACCCCTCCCGCTGCGCAAGGCCAGAAAGCATCCCTTATTGACATCATGGGCTTCAGAAGTGTTTCAATGTTTCGCAACCGAAATTTTACCACCTTCATCATCATTTTCGTTTTAAGCATGATACCCTTTACCATGTATTGGTCCTATTTCTCGGAATATCTTGCCGACCGGGGTTATCGTCTCATTACTATTACCATGAGTACAGGTCAGGTTCTGGAAATATTTATCCTGCTCTCGGTACCTTTTTTCATAAAGAAATTCGGATTGCGAAATACCATGATGGTGGGGCTGGCAGCTTTGGCTGTTCGATACCTTGCCCTCTACCTGGCCGGTGATGAGGCCGGTTTACATTTTGTTTTGATAGGTGCCGGCGTACACGGTATGATTTTCGGCTATTATCACCTCGGAGCCCAGATATACACAGACCGAACAGCACCTGATGAATTGAAATCGCAAGCCCAGGGATTAATTTTCTTTATCACCTTTGCCGTTGGACTTTTTATAGGTAACTTTATCTGCGGTTGGATTATCAAGATGTTTTCTACACAGACACCCGATGGCATCCACTACCAGTGGGATAATATCTGGGGTGTTACTTTCATCATGTCGGTTTTCGTTTTACTGGCATTTCTGTTTTTCTTCAAAAACAAGGAGGGAAAAGCCCATCAGGTGCAAGGCAGCAAAGGCAAATAACAAAGTCGACTCATTTAAAAAACGTATTAAAATGTACAAACCTATAATCATCGTCCTGGCAATGTTATTCCTTTCGTGTAAGGACAATGGACAGGAGTATCAGGCAGAGACCTTTGAGTTACCTTCAATCCCGGACCAGATTGTATTGACCTGGCAGCAAGACCCCTCAACAACCCTAACCATAACATGGCGCACTGAGAAGCCTATGGAAGAATCTTTTCTCAGTTATTCTGAATCGTCCTCAGCCGCAGCAGGAAATTGGACAAAAAAAGAAGCTGAATCTTTCACTTTTGAACAAACCTCCTCATGGTTTCACACGGTTGAGTTAACACAGCTAATACCTGATACGGAGTATCATGTTGTAATAGAGCATCCCGTATTACCGGAGCAATTTTTCTTCCGTACAATCCCCGCAGAAAGAAACCAGCGAGAACTGGTGTTTCTTGCAGGAGGCGACTCTCGCACACGTCGGGATGTGAGGCGAGAAGTCAACAGACTGGCAGCTCTGCAGGACCCTGACTTTGTAGTCTTTGCGGGCGACTTTATTGACAGTCCACTTAACGAAGAGGAATGGAACGAATGGTTTGACGACTGGCATGAACTTTTGATTACTGGGGATGGAAGAAGAATACCTATTGTTCCTGCCATTGGCAATCATGAAGTTGCCGGAGGATTTCTCCAACCCAGGAGCAAGGCACCTTTTTTCTACAACCGGTTTGTAACCCCTGAACCACGAAATTATTACACTCTTGAGTTTGGCCCGGACCTGGTCATTATCACGCTGGATTCTGACCATACAAAAGAAGTCAGCCAGCAAAATCAATGGCTCGACAATACATTGCACTCCCAGGCTGACAAAAAGTGGAAGATCCTACAATACCATGTAACAGCCTGGCCCAGTTCGCGTAGCTTTGATGAAGAGATTCCTGTAAAAATCAGAGAAAACTGGGTTCCCATCTTTGAAAAACACAATGTAAACCTGGTTGTGGAAGGGCATGACCATGCTTTCAAGAAAACGGTTCCCATCAGAAATAACATGGAAGACAAAACCGGGGTAATATATATCGGAGATGGAGCATGGGGTGCCCCTCTTCGTGAAGTGAAAAACCCTGAAAATATTTGGTGGCTGGATGAGGCACTTTCAGCTGATCACTTCTGGAAAATTACTTTGTCAAAAGATGGAGAGGACCTTAAGGTGGAACCTGTTTTCAGACCATTGGTAAAAGCTTTTATGCTCCAGGCAGAGAGTTCAGAAGCACTTTGACAGTTTTCAGGGGAGTTGTGAAGGCAGGTTTTCGAAAATCCGGTAAACCGCAGGGCAGGTTTCTGTATTTCTCACACACAGGGAAAGGATGCTTTTTATATTTTTCTGATCGGTGTGGGGGTATGCACGACAGGCTCGTGGACGTGAAGCATATACCACGCAGTAATTATCTTCAGGCAGAAACGGACAGGGCATCGACTGAAACACATTATCACCATCTTCGTCGATGCGCAGGTAAGTGTCCATAAAAACAGCAGTTTTCATCTTCAACGCTGAAGCCAATCGGGCAATATCAGCTTCCGTAAGGCGTGGACCCAAACCTTTGCAGCAATTGGCACATGCAAGGCAATCAATATGCTCAAAAGCCTCCTTGTGCAGTTGCCGGAAAACCTCATCTGCCTTTTGGGGTTTCAGTTTTTTCATTCGCTGCGCCAATGCTTTGAAGTCGCGCTTTTTGCTCTGGGCTTTTGCCGCAAGGTTTTCCAAATCCGGTAACATGCTGAAAAAGGTTTAGTCAGGTGAATTTTGATTGAATCCGCAATTTAATAAACAATCCATTTGTTGTCGGTAGCGGCCGATGCAAGAACCCTTTCAATAAACTTCATTCCGCTGACACCATCCTGAATGGTAGGATATTCTATAAAATCAGGCATTTTGAATCTGCCATCTTTTAAACTAAGCATATGATATGCAGCATTTTTATAAATATTGGCAAAGGCTTCAATGTATCCTTCAGGATGACCACCGGGGGTGCGACAATTCCACCGGGTCTTCTCTGAGAGGTAATTATGGTTTGCTCCGGCCTTTAGGGTTGCTGCTGGTTGATTATCCATTTTCAGCAAAAGAGAGTTGGGTTGGGCGTGGCACCATTCTACACCTCCCTTTTCGCCGTACACACGAATTTTGAGTTCATTCTCTTCTGCGGTCAATACCTGGCTGGCAAAAAACAATCCCTTTGCACCCCCCTTCATTTTGCACAAAACCACCATATCATCGTCCAGCTTCCTGCCAGGGACAAAGGAAGTCAAATCGGCACACATTTCACTGATTTGAAGGCCTGTAACATATTCCGCGAGATTTGCAGCATGTGTACCAATATCGCCCAGGCACCCTCCCGGCCCGCTCATCTCCGGATTGGTGCGCCATGCAGCCTGTTTATTGCCTGTTGACTCGAGGGAAGAGGACAACCAACCCTGGGGATACTCCACAATAACACGTCTTATCCTGCCCAGTATTCCTGACTTAACAATTTCAGCAGCTTCTTTTACCATTGGATATCCGGTGTAGGTATGAGTAAGCGCATATACAAGCCCGGTTTCCTGAACCTTCTTTTCAAGTTCCAGCCCCTGGGCAAGAGAAATCGTTGCAGGCTTATCACATATCACATGGAAACCTCTATCCAGCGCCATCATAGCCTGGGGAAAATGGAGATGGTTGGGTGTAGCAATGATTACTGCCTCCATACGTTCTGTAACAGGCAGTTCAGCTTCCGCTCTGAACATCTCCTCCCAGGTAGGATAAATCCTGCTTTTTCCCACATGGTAAAAGTCTGTGGATTGCAGTGACTTCTCATAGCTGCTGCTAAAGGCGCCGCATACAAATTGATAAAAACCATCGAGCATAGCAGCCCTGTAATGTATGGGCCCGATGAAGGAACCTTCGCCTCCACCCACCATACCAACCCTGATTTTTTGCATATCTGCTCTTTTGAAAATTCTATTGCGCAAAGGTAACAGTTTTCCAAAACCCCATGAACAACTGTTCTCCTCTGTCAAAATGTCGCTTTTTATGTTTCTCTAACAACTAATTGCGCCAAATCGCCACGTTGTTTCCCTTAAATGCAGCTAAGATTCTCTTGGTACAGATCTTGAAAATCTGCACGTTTAATACCACAAAAAACATCTAAAGAAACCCAATAACCTAATAACCCATTAACCCATTAACCCATTAACTCAATAACTCAATAACTCAGTAACTTAATAACTCATTAAACCAACAAACCATGAAAGGAAATTTTCAAAATATCATCAACGGCCCTACCCCTGTACTGGTAGATTTTTTTGCTGAATGGTGCCAGCCCTGCAAAATGCAGACACCCATCCTGAAAGAGTTTGCGAAAGAAGCAGGAGCAAAGGTCAAGGTTATAAAAATTGACGTAGATATAAACTCCGAAGTTGCAGCAAGATTTCAGATTCAGGGAGTTCCCACACTTGCCTTGTTTAAAAAAGGTGAAGTGGTGTGGAGAAAATCGGGAGTGATTCCCAAACAAGCTCTACACGAAGTTGTTAATAATTTAGGAGAATGATGGGACGTCAGATAAGTTGCATCCTGAAACCCCATCCATAAACAGACAAATTAGAAAACTGACAAGCAAAAACATGGAAAACGAAAAAAGCTCCTTAGTACTGGTCTCGGACATTTATCCTGATAACATAATTGTACTGCCACTGGAAAACAGGCCCATTTTCCCCGGCCTTACCCTGCCCATGACATTCCCGGGCGATAAGATGGTTGAATACACCGAACATGCCATTGAAAACAACAATGGCTTCATAGGGGTATCGCTCATTGACGAACTTAATGAAGAAGATATTCTTGATTCCCGCCTTCACAAGACGGGAACATTGTTGAAAATCCTCAAAATCATCAATAAAACTGACGAGATGGTGCATTTCTTTGCCCAGGCTGTTACCCGGTTTGAGCATATTAAGAACACATCCCGCAAAGGAGTCCCCCACTGGCAGGTGCAGTATGATTATGAGGATAAAACGAGTCCTCCGGCAGAACTCAAAGCATACACACTGGCAGTAATCAACTCGGTAAAAGACCTCATCAAGCTCAACCCCATGTTTCAGGAGCAGATGCGCCTTGCCCTCTCACAGGTAGGGATGGAAAAACCCGGTTTGTTAATGGACCTGGTAGCTTCTTTCTTAACAGCCGACAGCAACAAGCTACAGGAAATACTTATTGCCCGCGATCTTTTTGAACGCAGCGAAAAACTTTTGCTGCTGCTGAAGGAAGAAATTGAAGTAAGTCAAATACAACAGGACATTCAAAAACAGATTGAAGAAAAAGTATCAAAGCATCAGCGGGAGTTTTTCCTTAGGGAGCAGCTTAAAGTTATCAAAAAAGAACTGGGTTTGGAAAAGGATGACAAATCCTCAGAAATAGAATATCTTGAAAAGAAAATCAAAAAACTGCATCTTACTCCTGAAGCTGACAAGGTGGTGAAGGAAGAAATGGAGAAGCTCAGGACGCTGGAAAGTGGTTCTGCAGAGTACCAGGTATCCCGTTCTTATCTGACCTGGCTTACCGATTTGCCCTGGGGCATCTATTCAACAGAAAACTATGACTTGCCCAAAGCACGCAAAATACTGGATGCCGACCATTATGGCCTTGAAGATGTAAAGGAGCGGATTCTTGAATTTATCAGCACCATTGCAAAGCGCGGCAAAATTTCAGGCAGTATTGTTTGCCTGGTGGGTCCTCCCGGAGTGGGTAAAACCTCCATCGGAAAATCCATTGCCGACGCACTGGGACGGAAATTTTACCGGTTTTCTTTGGGAGGAATGCGTGATGAAGCCGAAATAAAGGGCCACAGACGCACCTACATAGGGGCCATGCCCGGCAAGTTTATCCAGAGTCTTAAACGCACCGGAGTAGCCAACCCGGTCATCATGCTCGACGAGATAGACAAAATCGGAGTAAGCTACCAGGGCGACCCTGCAGCAGCACTGCTGGAAGTACTGGATCCGGAACAAAATATCGACTTTTTAGACCACTACCTCGATGTGCGATTCGATTTATCCAACATTCTCTTTATAACCACAGCCAACCAGATGGATACCATTCCCCGTCCGCTGCTCGACAGGATGGAGATCATAAAGCTGCCGGGATACATCCTGGAAGAAAAGGTGGAAATCGCCAAAAGATACCTTGTTCCAAAGCAACGCAGGGAGCATGGGTTGAAAGCTTCGGAAATCAATATTACTGACCCTGCCCTGGCAAAAATTGCTGACGGTTACGCCCGTGAAGCAGGGGTGCGCAACATGGAAAACCAGATTCGCAAAATCATGCGCAAAGCAACCCTGATACAGGCAGAAAAGAAAACGGGCAAGATCAATGTAAGCCAGAAAAACCTTACAGCCTTTCTCGGGCAGCCTGTTTTTTCCGCTGAAGAGCTCTATAAAAAACCCATTCCCGGGGTAACACTGGGACTTGCCTGGACAGCTATGGGGGGTGCCACGCTTTACATTGAAGCAAGCGCCATCCCGGCCAAATCTTCGGCCATTAAACAAACCGGCCAGCTGGGTAACGTAATGAAAGAATCCGTGGAAATTGCCTTTTCCTATGTTCGCTCACTGGGCAACAAGGATAAAAAAATCAGCCAGTTCTTTCAAAACCACCGGATTCACCTTCACGTCCCCGCAGGTGCTACCCCCAAAGACGGCCCGTCGGCCGGTATTACCATGGCCCTGGCCCTGTATTCGGTGGCACGCAACAAAGCAGTGAAGAAAGGCATTGGGATGACCGGAGAACTCACCCTGACAGGAAAAGTTCTTCCTATAGGTGGTTTGAAGGAAAAAACCATTGCAGCAAGAAGGGTGAAGGTTTATGAACTCATCCTGCCTGCCGAAAACAAAAAGAATTATGATGAATTACCCGAACACCTGAAAGAGGGAATTACAGCCCATTTTGTCAGCCATTTCAGCGAAGTGCTTAAGATTGCATATCCTTCCTGATGCACAACACTTTATTTTTTTGCATGATATTTGCAATCTCCACAATAGAAGCATCCATATTTTAAAACTTCTATGGTGAGTTTTTAGGGTTCATTTAATAAAAAATAACAGCAAGTCCCTGTTATTCTGCGTAAATTCGCAATATTGCGATGTTTTCACTGATTTTTAGGCATATAATATCATTCTGAACTCCAGACAAAACTACCGAACAACTCAGCCAATAAACCGTTTTTAAATAAGACATACGTGATGTGTAAACCAGGTTGCAGGCACCAAACTGCTTTTTCTGCCTGCTATACTGCATTCTGAACCAAATAAACCCGTGTAAACAAGAAAATAATCACTACAATGAATAACCGAAATCTGAAAATATTTCTCCCTTTTATTTTTGCCATTGTTTTGGCATCCGGAATTTTGCTGGGCCTCAATCTCAATTTTGGAAAATCACCGATCCCTTCCGAAAAAAAATTCTTCTCCATTGGATTTGACCGTTATGACAAACTTGGAGATATTATCAACTACATCATGGATTCTTATGTCGACAGTCTTGACAGGAATGAGCTGACACAGGAAACCATTTTCAGCCTTTTAAAGAACCTTGACCCCCACTCTTCTTATATCCCGGCATCGGCATTTCGGGAAATGAACGACCCGTTGATGGGCAGTTTTGAAGGTATCGGAATCGAGTTCAACATGATTACCGATACAGTGGTGGTAATTAACCCCATACCCGGAGGGCCCAGTGAAAGTGTAGGTCTCAGAGCAGGTGACAGAATTGTAAAAGTAGAGGAGGATACGATTGCCGGAGTAAAAATGAACACCCAGGATGTGGTGAGAAAGCTTAAGGGCCCAAAAGGGACCAAAGTTACGGTATCGGTGCTGAGACGTGGGCTGGAAGAGCTCATGGAGTTTACCATTACACGAGACAAAATCCCTTCCTATAGCCTTGATATCGCATATATGATTGATGACGAAACGGGATATATCAAATTGGGCCAATTCTCGGCCACTACACATCAGGAGTTCAAATTGGCCATGGAAAGGCTCAAGCGCAACGGAATGCAACAAATGATTCTTGATCTCAGGGGCAACGGCGGAGGATTTCTGGAAGCGTCCATTCAGCTTGCAGACGAATTGCTGGCGCCCGAATCGCTTATTGTTTATACCGATGGGCTCAATCGCCCCAAAACCCATGCTTATGCCCGCCGCAACGGAGGCTTTGAAACCCAGCCCCTGATAGTTTTGATAGATGAGTGGTCGGCCTCAGCCAGTGAAATCATTGCAGGGGCCGTGCAGGATCATGACCGTGGACTTATTATAGGCCGTCGTTCATTCGGCAAAGGGCTTGTGCAGGAACAGGTGCAACTGGGCGACGGCTCTGCCCTCAGGCTTACAGTGGCACGTTACTATACTCCGTCAGGACGAAGCATCCAGAAACCTTATGACAATGGCTCAGAAGAATATTTTGCTGACTTCATGCAGCGGATGATGGATGGAGAACTTGAACATCCCGACAGCATCAAAAACAATGATTCACTCCGCTTTCAAACAACAGCAGGACGTACCGTTTATGGTGGCGGTGGTATTACCCCTGATATATTTATCCCATTGCAAACAGACGAAAGAACACCCTATTTTATTAAACTGGCCAACAGGGGATTGATCTACCGTTTTTCATTTGATTATGCAGACAACAACCGTGACAGGCTGAAGAATTTCAGCGATGCCCCCGATTTTGTGAGTAATTTCAGGGTAAGCAATGAGATAATCAATGCTTTTATTGAATTTGGAAAGGACAACGGAGTAGAATATAATGAGAGTGAATTCATTGCTGCAAAGGGCCTTATTGAATCTCAGATAAAAGCCTATATTGGCAGAAATATCTTTGGCAACGACGGGTTCTATCCTGTTATCAATCAGAATGACCCAACTGTTACCAAGGCGAAGGAGGTTTTAAAATCTGGCGACCTTATGAGTTTTCTCGTTCCCGTTGCATTGTAAATTATTGCCATTATATTCAATATCCTTTGTGGCAGGTTCATCAATTGGGCTTTTCAAGGATTTTGAGTTTCCGGGAACCGACCCTGACCCCCTCTTTTTCCTGAATTAAAATTTTATTTTTTTAAATCCCTACTGTTTCACAGCGCCGGGCATGCAACTTTTTCCTGATAAAAAGAGTTTTGCAATCGGGTTTACACCGTAACCAAAGGTTAAACCCGGGAGAATAAAAAAAAAGCAAAAGAAAGTCAGGAGCATCTCATAAATTGGGCCCTTCCGACAAACAGCCTCCCCTTAACGTCTCATTTTTTCGACAGATATGGCAATATTTATAAAATCGCACTATCTTTGCCTTATATTCGACCAATCATGAAACATCTTCAACCAATTGTTTTTTCTCTGCTGTGGTTTTTCGTCTTTTTTCCTGCCTCTGCCCAGCTGATGCAAGGAGGAACTCCCCCGGGATTGCAACGCACAGAGCTTTCATACCCTATCAGCTATACAAAGGTGTCAGCCATACATGTGCAACAACTTACAGAGGAAGACCAGATCTGGGACACCATTCCCGAAATCCCATGGCGATTTGGTGAAAACATTGAAGTGGAAATCTCCCCGGATAACAGCGGTACATGGCAAAAACGCCCCGACGGTGCACGTTTGTGGCAAAAAGGTATTTACAGCCCGGGAGCCATCAGTATCAATCTTGTTTTCCAACCCTATCAGCTTCCTCATGGTGCAAAACTGTTTATTTACACTCCCGATGGGAAGGAAATCCTGGGTGCTTTCGACCACCGCAACAACCAGGAGGATGGGTATTTTGCTACCAGCCTGATCTTTTCTGACTCCATCATTGTGGAATACTTTGAACCTGCAAGAGCAGCATTTAATGGACAATTGAGAATAGAGCAACTGACGCACGGTTACAGAAATCCTGGTGCTTTTGCCGAAAAAGCGTTTGGTGATTCTGGCAATTGCAACGTAAACGTAGCATGTGATGTGGCAGAGGCATACGGCGATCAAATCCGCTCGGTAGCACTGCTGCTGGTGGGAAGCAATTCATTCTGCACCGGGGCACTCATCAACAATACAAGTAACGATGGCACACCTTATATCCTCTCTGCCAATCACTGTTACCGCGACCCCTCCACCGTGGTTTTCTGGTTTAACTGGGAGAGTGAAACCTGCGACAATCCAGACACGCCCCCTCCCCATCAGGCATTATCAGGAGCTGTGCAAAGGGCGAGATATGTCTATAGCCATTTCAACAAAACCGGATCAGATTTCTGGTTAATGGAGATGAACCAACTGCCCCCTTTTGAATACAATCTTTTTTATTCTGGCTGGAACAGGTCAGAAGATCCCCTCACTGTGGATTCGGTTGTGGGTATACACCACCCCAGAGGTGATATCAAGAAGTTTTCGTGGTCAACAGACAGTTTGCAGGTTTGGGGATATGGAAACGCCAATGACACCTTAGAAACTCATTGGCGCGTAAAATCATGGGATGCCGGAACCACCACCGAAGGAGGTTCCTCGGGCTCTCCCCTCTTTGACCACCAGGGGCGCATCATTGGGCAGTTGCACGGTGGGCTGGCAGCCTGTGGCAATACCAAGCCTGACTGGTACGGCAGATTATCCGTATCATGGTCTGGAGGAGGCGCAACCACCAATGCTCTCAAAACGTGGCTCGACCCCCTGGATGCAAATCCATTGGCTATAAACGGATATCAACCGGTGTATTACCTGGTTACATCTTCAGTTGGAGAAAACGGAGGGGGTAATGTCGACCCTTCTTTTCATGTGATGGAAAACAGACACCATACTTTTTCTATTCTCCCTGAAACAGGATATTTCATTGAAGATGTTATTGTTGACGGAGAAAGCGTGGGTGCTGTTGGTTCCTACACTTTTGAAAATGTGACACAACCTCACACCATACACGTCATCTTCGCCAGCCTTACCCATACCATCACCGCCACGGCAGGCAATAACGGAACCATCACCCCATCAGGCGAAATCTCCGTGGAGCATGGGGCAACACAAACTTTCACCATCACACCCGATGAGGGGTATTTTATTGAGGAAGTACTGGTAAACGGGGAAAGCATGGATGCACTGGAAAGCTTCACCTTTGAAAACATTATTGAAAACCATTCCATACACGCCACTTTTGCCATCCACACTTACACCATCACCGCCACGGCAGGCGATAACGGAACCATCAACCCGTCAGGGGAAATCTCCGTGGAGCATGGTGCAACACAAACTTTCACCATCACACCCGATGAGGGATTTTTTATTGAGGAAGTACTGGCAGACGGGGAAAGCATGGGTGCACTGGAAAGCTATACCTTTGAAAACATTACCCAAAACCATACCCTACACGCCACTTTTACCATCCACACTTACACCATCACCGCCACGGCAGGCGATAACGGAACCATCACCCCATCAGGGGAAATCTCCGTGGAGCATGGTGCAACACAAACTTTCACCATCACACCCGATGAGGGATTTTTTATTGAGGAAGTAGTGGTGGACGGGGAAAGCATGGGTGCACTGGAAAGCTATACCTTTGAAAACATTACCCAAAACCATTCCATACACGCCACTTTTGCCCTTACCACCTACCAGATTACTTTTGAAGTAGAGGATGAAGAAGGCCGCCTTATTGATGATGCCTCCATAAACTTCAATGGGTTTGGCTATGAAGTCGGAATCTACATCTTTGAAGAAATCACTCCCGGTCTTTACATGTACACGGTTTCACGCGAGGGATATTTTCCTGCATCAGGAGAGCTGCAGGTGGCAGACCAGAATATCACACATAATGTAATACTGAAAGCAGATGACACCAGCTTACCTCGAACTACTGCCAGAGAATTAAGAATCTATCCCAACCCTGCCAGCACACGTATTTCAATCGAGTCACCACTTCTGTTGCAACACCTTCAGTTGTTTACCATCAGCGGACTGAAAGTAAAAGAGTTACCGGTTTCATCCTACACTGCCACGTTAGACCTACAACATCTGGATTCAGGGGTTTATATCCTGAAGATATGGACTTCGGTCGGTATTTCAAGCCATAAAATTCAGATTATTCGGTAAAAGGGAAACAAATATGGAGGTGCAAACTCAAAAATTACTAATTTTGCACTCCCAAAGGCTCCGTAGTTCAATTGGATAGAATAGCAGATTCCGGTTCTGTCGGTTGGGGGTTCGAGTCCCTCCGGAGTCACATAA
>SLPR01000156.1 GCA_007131895.1 Bacteroidales bacterium
AATATTGGAAGCGGTAAAACTGCCATATGCAGCGTGTTCGAAGTTTTGGGTATTCCGGTATTTTATGCTGATAAGGAAGCAAAAAAACTCTATGCTGACCCCGAAGTACTGAATATTATAACCGAAAAATTCGGGACCCATATATTAACATCAAACAATACCCTTGACACTAAGGCTTTGGCTTCCATAATCTTTAACGACAAAGAAGCCCTTGAATTTGTGAATCATCTCATTCACCCCAGGGTATTTGAACTCTTTGACCAGTGGTGTACGTCTCAATCCTCTGCCCCTTATTGTATGCACGAAGCAGCATTGGTTTACGAGTCAGGTAGTCAAAACATGTTTGACCACATAATAGTAGTGCATGCTCCCGAGGAAATACTTTTAAAAAGGGTAACAAAAAGAGACAATATTTCTTTGACCCAGGCCCGCGAAAGACTGAACAACCAAATCAGTCAATCCGTAAAAATCTCCCTTGCTGATTTTACCCTTCTCAATGACAATTCCAGCCTGATTATCCCGCAGATTCTTTCCATCGACAAAAAACTGAGATCCCTTTCGTTTTAGAAATTTGCACCCATGCTCTCTGCCATTAAATTTCAGAAAAATGAAAAGTTTCTGGGCAAGAAATTATCACCCGGGAAGCAGGTCCTTTAAAGAAAGTCAGTATTTGTTGCGAACAGATGAAGTTAAGTTGTATTTCAAACATAAGTATCCAGAAATATAATCAGGATAAACAAGCAGTGATTAAAGAGAAAATAGTATTTTTGGGGCCAGAAAATTGACGCTGGCCAGAAGACAGCAACAAAACATACTAACAAAATAAATATTATAACACATGAGCGTACTAGTTAACAAAGACTCCAGGGTTATCGTGCAGGGATTTACCGGTTCAGAAGGTACATTTCATGCAGGGCAGATGATTGAATACGGCACCAATGTAGTGGGCGGAGTAACTCCGGGAAAAGGAGGAAGCAAACACCTTGATCTTCCCGTTTTTGACAGGGTTGACCAGGCCGTGAAACAGACAGGTGCCGATGTAAGCATAATTTTTGTCCCCCCCCCGTTTGCTGCTGATGCGATTATGGAAGCAGCTGATGCGGGCATAAAAGTGATTGTTTGCATCACTGAAGGGATACCTGTTAACGACATGCTGACAGTAAAAGAATTCCTGCTTCACCGTGATGCCCGTCTTATCGGCCCCAATTGCCCTGGTGTAATTACCCCGGGGCAATGCAAGGTAGGCATCATGCCCGGCTTCATCCATACTCCCGGCAGCATTGGAATTGTTTCGCGTTCCGGAACCCTTACCTACGAGGCTGTTGATCAGGTTACCAAGGCAGGTATGGGGCAGTCAACCTGCATCGGAATTGGTGGAGACCCCATTGTTGGCACTACAACCAAAGATGCTGTAGAACTCCTGATGAACGACCCCCAGACGGAAGGCATTATCATGATTGGAGAAATCGGGGGTAGCATGGAAGCTGAAGCAGCCTATTATATCCGTGATTTCGGCACAAAGCCGGTTGTTAGTTTTATTGCAGGGGTTACCGCACCCAAGGGTCGCACCATGGGCCATGCAGGAGCAATAATTGGTGGAAAAGACGATACTGCAGAAGCCAAAAAGGAGATACTTACCGCCTGTGGTGTCACGTATGTTGACTCGCCAGCCGATATTGGTATTACCATGAAAAAAGTTCTTGGAAAATAAACCTGATGCTTGTTTTTCAGCATTAGAAAACCATTCCTGACCAAATAATTTACCTGAAAAAGCCGGCTTTCAATGATGAAATTCGGCTTTTTCTTTATTCTTAACCTATGTACTGCCAGCAAGAAAACTCATGAATTATGCGTTTTCTTGCAAGCACTATGTATCAGCTGTAACGGGTAAAGGGGGTTACTCCCTGGGCAGCATAATCACCTTTCATATATTTATAATAGCCGGTAATGGCAATCATGGCAGCATTATCGGTACTGTATTCAAATTTGGGGATGTACACCTGCCATCCGGAGACCTCACTCTCACGGAGCATTGCCTGTCTTAAACCTAAGTTGGCCGAAACACCTCCTGCAATGGCAACATGACGAATACCCGTTTCATTTGCTGCCTTGCGAAGTTTAGTCATCAGAATTTCAATGATGGTGTACTGCACCGATGCACTCAAATCCAATTTGTTTTTCTCAATATAGTCAGGGTCTTCTTTGAGCCTGTCGCGCAAAAAATACAAAACGGAGGTTTTTAAACCACTGAAAGAAAAGTCCAGCCCCGCAATTTTGGGATGAGGAAACTTAATGGCATGAGGATTACCTTCGCGGGCCATTTTATCAATCAATGGTCCACCAGGATAAGGCAGACCCATAATTTTCGCGACCTTGTCAAAGGTCTCACCCGATGCATCGTCAATGGTTTGTCCGATAACTTCCATATCAAAATAATCACGAATCAGCATTATCTGTGTATGTCCACCGGAAACCGTAAGGCATAGAAAGGGAAATTCGGGATTTACGGGCTGTTGTTCATCCTCGATAAAATGTGCCAGAATGTGGGCGTGCATATGATTAACCTCAACAAGAGGAATATTGAGTGCCAGCGATAGAGATTTCGCAAAAGAAGCTCCTACGAGCAAAGATCCCAAAAGCCCCGGCCCATTTGTAAAAGCTATTGCGTTGAGTTGATTTTTGTTTATCTTTGCAACATCTAAAGCTCTGTGCACCACAGGAATGATGTTTTGCTGGTGCGCACGAGAGGCAAGCTCGGGCACCACTCCACCATAAAACTTGTGAACATCCTGATTTGCAATAATATTGGCAAGAATTTTGTTGTTCTTCAACACTGCAGCTGACGTATCATCGCAGGAGGACTCGATACCCAGAATATATGTATCCATGAAATAGTACGATAATTAACACAATTAAGATTATAGATTTTAACGGGGAGGCAAAGTTATAAAAAAAACAACTGTTATAGTATTGATTACGGCGTTTGTGATGTTAATCATCCCTGCAATTGCCTATATCGCGCTGCGTTCCCCTGCGGTGCAAACCTATATTGCCGGAAAAGCAGCCGAATACCTTTCACGTGAGCTTGATGCAAAAATATCTGTAGGTGGTGTAAACATTACCTATTCTCTTAATATTGTTCTGGAAAAAGTAGAAATACAGGACAAAGAAAATGCACACCTGCTTTCCACCCAGCGAATCGTTGTAGATATAAAGCGATTTTCATGGCCCCGCAGATTTCTGGCAATCAATAAAATCCTGTTCGATCAGGCTTCACTTTCCATGGTCATGTATGAAGGGAAAGACGAACATAACTTCCAGTTTCTTGTAGATTACTTTTCACGGGAAGAAACCAACGATACACTAAGATTACCGGCGTGGGATGTTATGGTACGGTCTTTTGAATTCAAAGATGCATCTCTCTACTACGCCAACCACAATCAGCAATTAGTTGCTCAAGGTTTTGACAGCAACAACTTTTCCTTTGACAACCTCAACATTGACGTAGTAGACATATTCTTTGAAAAGGACACACTGCAGGCAGAACTGTCAAGTTTTTCCTTTGATGAGTCAAGAGGATTTCAGCTTACATCT
>SLPR01000009.1 GCA_007131895.1 Bacteroidales bacterium
AGGGAATCAGTTTTTACTTTCATGAGGGTTTGTTTAAGTATACCGTTGGAAATGAAAGCACCCTCGAAGAAGCCACCCTGATTCAACAAAATCTGCATCGGAATGGTTTTACTGATGCATTTGTAGTTGCTTTTAAAAACAATGAACGTATTTCACCGGCAGAAGCAATGAGACTTATTAATGAAAACAGGTAGAACCAGTAAAGTTGCATTGCAACCGAAGATAGGTTAATGGGGATTTAATTTGACAGAAACACTATTTCAATACAATTTTAAACAGTAAACATTTTGAAAATCTCAAGAGAAATCAAGATAGGAATCCTGACGGTTTTGACCGTATTTTTATTTATCTGGGGGCTTAACTACCTCAAAGGAAAAGATATATTTACCCGGCAAATAAAATTCTATGCTATTTATGACGATGTAACCAGCCTCATCGAATCCAATCCCGTATTACTTAGTGGGGTTACCATTGGGCAGGTAAATCGCATCAGTTTCATCACCGATGGAAGCGGACGTATACTGGTAGAAAGCATTGTATCCAGAGATATTCCTATACCTGACAACTCCGTAGCAATGCTTACAGGTGTCAGTCTTACCGGAACCCGCGAAATTGTTATCAGGTTGGGTGATTCCTCAAGGCTCATCAGCGATGGAGATACCCTGGCTTCGGATCAGCAAGCATCCATTCAGGATGAGGTCAGTCAGCTGGTGGCTCCCATCAAAGAGAGAGCACAGGAACTTTTTGGGCAGATCGATTCTGTTATGGTAGTTTTTCAGGCAATTTTCAATGAACAAACCCGGGTAAACATTACCAGCAGCTTTCAAAGTATACAACAGACCCTTGAAAACCTGGAAAAAACTACTGACCGTCTCGACCAATCCATTGACAGAGAGGCCACAAGAGTTTCCAATATCCTAAGAAATGCCGAATCCATCAGCCAAAACCTGAAAGACAACAATGAAACCCTGACCAATATTCTTGCGAATTTTTCTTCCATTTCTGACAGCCTGGCTGCAGCCAATCTTACCCAAACACTTTACCAGGCAGAGCATAGTGTTACCAACCTCAACAGCATCCTTGAAAAAATTGAAAAAGGAGAAGGAACCATGGGAATGCTGGTGAATGATGAAGAATTGTATAACAACCTTGAAGCCTCTTCCAGGCAGCTGGAACTTTTGCTGGAAGATATTCGCAGGAATCCCGGCAATTACATCCGCATCACCATTTTTGGAAGATAACAAAACTTACATCTGTTAATCTGACTGCAACATGGGTAAAAAATATTTCGCAATCCTAATTTCTTTACTGCTTATCTTCACTGGTTTATACGCATTTAAAGCGGATAATTCAGATGAACAATCCCGCAAAAAGGCCCTGAAAAAAGCCCTTGCAGAGTTTTCAGCTGATGAATCCCTTAAAAACACCTCCTGGGGATTTTATGCCATTGATACCCGAACAGGCAAAACCATTGCTGAACATAACCCAGACCTGGCCCTCATCCCTGCCTCCACGCAAAAAGTAGTTACAACCCTGACAGCACTCTCTCTGCTGGGAAGCGATTACCGCTTTGAAACCCTGATACAGTACGATGGAAAAATTGAAAAGAATGTGCTTAATGGCAATCTGTACATCAAAGGCACCGGAGACCCGATGCTGGGAGCAAAAATGGTGGCCGACAGCCTGTCTGTTGATACCCTTTTCCACCAATGGCTCAGTGAAATTAAAGCATCTGGTATAGGTGCAATCAAAGGGAATATTATTGCCGACGGTTCCTGGTTTGATGACCACATGATTCCCCCCAAATGGATGTGGGAAGATATGGGAAACTATTTCGGTGCAGGAGCTCACGCGCTTACAATCCACGAAAACCTGTACAGTGTTTTTTTTCAACCCGCCAACCGCATAGGAGCCCCGGCTGACGTGGCAAAAACCGACCCTGTAATACCTGGGATGACCTTTCATAATGACGTTACTACAGGACCTCGCGGTTCGGGAGACCGGGTATATATTTATGGATCTCCCTACAGCAATGAGCGATGGCTTACGGGTACAGTACCCCTGGGAGAAAGCAATTTTGAAGTAAAAGGCTCTTTGCCCGACCCGGGACATTTTATTGCTGCATCATTTGCAAATTTCCTTGAGCAAAATCAAATAAAACTAACAGGCAATGTATTTACCCACCGGAATGCACCAGTTGATGTAACAGGAAAATCCCGGGTAGTTATAAGCCGCATACAGTCGCCCCGGCTGGCAGATATAGCAGCCCGAACCAACTTCAACAGCGTAAATACTTATGCTGAAAACCTGATCAAAACACTGGGAAAAACAATCAATGATGAGGGTAGTTATGCTGCCGGGGCCAAAGTAATTACTGAATTCTGGAAAGAAAAAGGACTGGATACTCAGGGCTTGCGTATACACGATGGAAGCGGATTATCTCCCTATAACAACGTAACTGTGCGCCAGCTTACTCAGATGCTGCTGTTTGCCGCACAGGATGACGCGCTATACAACAGCCTGGTCAAGGGATTTCCTGTTGCCGGTCAAAGTGGTTCTTTGGCACGAATGTTTTCAGGCACATCTTCAGTGGGTGTCCTGGTTGCCAAAAGCGGATTCCTGGGAAATGTGAGGGCTTATACCGGATATACGCGCTCACAGGACGATCATCTCATTGCCTTTACCATTATTGTTAATAACTACAGCGGCACTCCCCTCGAAATGCGTCGAAAAATGGAAAGGGTTATGGATGCAATGACAGGATTGTAACCTTAGACCTTTGAAAGGAAAAGCAATTTCCGTCACCTTGCAGAACCAAATAAACCTATATAGTAACAATGAATGCAAAAAGACTTCCTTTTTGCTAAACTTATCAAGCCGGCATATAATCCTAAACATTTATTATTCAATGAATTAACCTGAATGAAAGGTAACTGAACAGACATTATCTTCACCAAATCTTCATCTTCATTTTCTAATTTCGTGAAAAAAAATGGCCATGAAACAGATTACACTATCTATTTTAACAATGCTGTTGTCAGGAATATTGACCATTCTGACAGCGCAGCAACAAGCATTGCCTGAGAAGGAGCAACCTGAAGTCAAAAAAGAGAAAACAGAACTTGAAACTTCAGAAGAACCTCCCAAAGAAATCGATCCAAAAACTCAGCAAAAAGAGATCAAAGATCCTCAAAAAGCCAAAGAAAACAATCCATCTGAAGACATCAAAAAAGTATCCCCCAACAGGCAGGAAGGAGCAGCAAAAAGGTCGTCGGCACGTCCTGCCCATGGAGCCAGACCGGAAATTATCAGGCCGGAACGGGGTAGACCCGCCGGGGCAGGAAGACCCCAGGGAGCAGGCAGGCCCGGTCGGAATTGATCGTTTTTTTTATAAACCCAATTTCGCACTCACTGCGTGCAAACGAAAAAAGAATGATCTCATGTAAGCCGCTGATAAACCAGTTTTTTAAAAAAAACTATATGATTCGTCTGGTAACCATTTTTATAATAGTGCTTTTTCAACAGGTGACTCCTTGTGAAGTATTCTCCGGAATGAATTCATTATTTCAGGCTGATACGACCGAAAT
>SLPR01000373.1 GCA_007131895.1 Bacteroidales bacterium
AGGTTTACCAAATCCAATGAAGAGTTTCTTCTTTCCATGTAGAAGTTGTAAACAATTAAGCTAATGCAGAGTTCCTTTTATATATGAATGGACAAAAGGATACAGGTTCAGAAAGCTAAATTCTTAAAACATTCAGGGACTCAGATTAAAAAGGGCTGCCATCGGCAGCCCTTTGATTTTTCAGGGAAGTATGTTCCACAATTGCAGCTTTCTCCTTCGGTTCTCATGCCACCTGATTTTTACACCTTACAGTGTTCATCCTGGTTAGTGCTTGCAAGAAAACGCCATTTGCTGCGTTATGCTTGTCTTCAAAACAGTCATCCCGAGTAGCTTTTGTAAGGTTTTCGGAATAAAAACCAACAAAAAGCACAAATCGGGACTCCTGTTTTTCAGCCTTCGCATGCCGTGCACTTGTCGCTTTCTTATCAAGCACTGATAATAATAATGTGTTTTCTTGCTGACACTAACTAGCTTCTTAGCTTTATATTGTTGCAGCAATGGGCGTTTTCCTGCGAGCTCTATATTCGCAGTTTTCTTTTCTTGAGTCTCAGAGAGTTCAGCACCACGATTACATCAGAAAGTGCCATGGCTGCTGCTGCAACCATAGGGCTTAACAGACCAAAAACAGCCAGCGGAATCGCCATTATATTATAAAAGAAAGCCCAGAATAAGTTTTCCTTGATGGTTCTCTGGGTTACATTGGCTGATGCAAAGGCCCTGGAAAGGAGGCTCAGATCACCTTTCAGTAAAACTACATCAGCCGACTTTACAGCAACCTGTGTGCCGTCGCTCATACTTATGCCTACATAGGAGCGGGCAAGAGAGGGTGCGTCATTGATTCCGTCTCCAACCATGGCTACTTTGCTTTTGGATGAAAGTTCTTCTACAATCCTGAGTTTTTCATCAGGTTTTTTCTCTGCATATACTTCTTCAATACCAAGCTCTGCTGCTATTTCCCTGCATTTCTGCTCTCTGTCGCCACTGAGTAAAACCGGGGTGATTCCTTTTTTCTTAAAAAAATCAATGGTTTTCTTTGCCTCGGGTTTGATTTCGTCTTCTATGTCCACCCATCCAATAAGCTTATCATTCATGGAAATATAGACACTGTGGGTATTATCGCTGGTAAGGTGGCGCACCGTATCGTAGGAGCCAACTTTGTATATATTCCCGTTATTATCCCAACCCGTAAGGCCCAGTCCCTTTTCTTCTTCCACTTTTTTCATCAGAATGGGTTCGGCACCCTTAAACTCCCTCACAATGGACTTTGCAATGGGATGCGATGAATGTTTTTCAATACTGAATAACAGCGCTACTACACTTTCCTGGCTTTTCCCTCCCAGTGCTTTGAGGTCCTTTACCCTGAATCTTCCGGTGGTTAGGGTTCCGGTTTTGTCAAAAACGATTTTTTCTATCCTGGGAAGCTTGTCAAAAATACTTCCCCCTTTGATCATGATGCCGTTTTTAGCTGTGCGTCCAAGTCCAACTACCACTGCCGTGGGAATTGCCAGACCCAAAGCACAGGGACAAGCAATCACCAGAACCGCAACTCCGCGCATCAGGGCATCCCTGAAAGGAAGATCAGTGCCCAGGTACCAGCCCAGCCAGGTAACAAGTGCGATAGCTACTACCGTAGGCACAAAAACAGCACTGATCCTGTCGGCCATGTTCTGAAGATGTGGCTTGTCTTTCTGGGCTGTACGAACAAGTTCTATAATTTGTGATAATACCGTTTCTTTGCCCGTTGCTGTGGTGCGGATTTTTATATTACCGCTTTCGAGTATCGTACCTCCGATAACCTTGTCACCTTTGTTGCGATCAACCGGCAGGCTTTCTCCCGATACCATGGATTCATCAATACTGCCGTAGCCCCAGTAAATTTCGCCATCTACAGGAATTTTGTCTCCGGTATTTACCAGCACATAATCCCCCTTTTTTACCAGCGAAGAGTCAATCTCCTCAATGAATTCCTGGCCCTCATTCATCTCCTGGCTAATAAGTTTGGCTGTGGTTTTTTGTAAACGACTCAGTTCATCAATAGCAGATGTGGTTTTTTTTACGGAGCGATGTTCGAGCATATTTCCCAAAAGAACAATGCTGATGATACTGGCAGATGTTTCATAGAACAAGTAATCATGGCCAAGACCATAGATAGTGCCGATCAAACTATAAACAAAAGCTGCTGTACTGCCCAGGAAAATCAATACGTCCATATTGGTTACTCCCGCCCGGAGGCTGTTCAGCGCACTGGTTCCGAAATGTTTGAAACCTACTGCAAAAACAGGAATAGTAAGAGCAAGCTGAAACAAATCATTGTGTAAGAGTTTGACAGGGATAAACATGGCAAGTATCAACGGGACGGTAAAAACTGCTGTAAACCAGAATTTTTTCTCTATGCTGCTCATCCCTTTTTTCGGTTCATCGGCTTCAGCATCCTTTTGAGAGGTTACTTTATATCCTAGTTTTTCAATGGTTTTTACAGCAGTATCAAGTTTGTTGGGGTTGTCAGTTTCAAAACGGACATCGTCGGTAGTGAAGTCGACATCAACACCTGTAAATCCCTGCTTTTCAAGTGCTTTTTTTATGCCCAGGGAGCAGTTGGTACAACTCATACCTACTACCTTCAAGTCTATTATTTCTTTGGGTGGATTTTGCATTTTGTATTGTTATTTTAGAAACACAACGAGCATAGTAAATGTGCTACGCAAAGCACTAAACAAAAGAAAAATAAAAGAGTTCGAACCGGAAGAGGTGCAATTTGAGACCATTCTGAAAAAATGATTTTAACGGGTTATCATGTGATTTGTTTTCTTTTCTTATGATGCGTACTATCAATGGGTTGAGAACTTTACCCTTAAACTTTAAAGCGTATTTGGGGATCTGCTTCTGGTGTACTCTAATTTTGAATTGATAAAATTAATAAGCTTTGAATTATCTTTGCAGGCAAAAAAAAATTGCAGCACTGCCAGGCGCCAAAACTGCCAGATGTATCTCCGCAACAATTAGTTAAGCATTAATATTGGAGAGTAGTTCGTTGCAAAAGGAGGGTGTTCTGCAAATACAATAATATTACTGGAGTGAACGTACTGAATATTATTCTAATCATAGGGTTTTACCAAACCCTGATTTTTGCCGGGATTATACTGGTGAGAAAGCAGAAAGGTGTTTCGGATTATTTTCTTTTTGGCTTGTTTCTGATTTATGGAATAACGCTGTTACTGGGTTATCTTGAACTTTATAACCGTACAAATGATTATCCTTTCCCTTTTTTAATCAACTCTTCTACTCCCTTAATTTTTTTACACGGACCTGCCATTTGGTTTTATATCAAATCACTTACTACCCAAAGTTTCAGGTTCAAAAGTAAGTACCTGCTTCATTTTCTTCCCTTTCTGACGGTTGTTGCTTTGCTCTTTTTCAATACTTATCGTTTGTCGGCAGAAGAGAGGATCATAATGGAGCGCACAGAGGCCTTCAAAGAGCATATTTCTTTTCCTTTAATAATATCCATGGTAGCAATTTTCACTCAGGGTTATTTTGTGTGGGGTTTGATATTGATAAAAAACTACAAG
>SLPR01000563.1 GCA_007131895.1 Bacteroidales bacterium
ATAGTTTTACCACTGCACAGGGCACTTCAGTTAACGAGTCTGATTTGGCCATTCTGCTGGCATTCCCCAACCCCGCCGGAGAAAGTTGTCAGATCGTTTACCCCTCAGCATTGGGACAAAGAACCATTGAACTCTCTGATGCCAATGGCAGGATTGTAGCCCGTTACGAAAGAAGCGACCGGAGTACCCGCGAAGAAATAAACCTTTCAGCATTGGTACCAGGGTTCTATATCATTCAGGTGAAGACTGCTGATGGACAAAGATTCATCAGCAAAATTGTCAAAACACGATAATTGTTTCTCATTCAAAAGTATACTTCAATCACCCTAAAACAAATGTATATGAAAACAAAAATCAGCAATACCGGGAAAGTGCCAACAATCAGCCAATGGTTCTCCAAAGCCATGCTGATTACCTTCGCCCTGATGACCATCAATGGCAGCCTTATGTCTCAACCCAGGGCAGCAAGCGATCCCAGGGTAATCATCAGCGATGAGGACCAGTATTTTATCAATGCCTCCTGGTCGCCCGACGGCCAAACCCTTGCCTTTTCATCTGCCAACTTCAATGGCATTTGGCTGGCAGATGCCAATGGACAAAACAAGAGACTCCTCACGGCGGATGAAGCTGCCGGATTTGGTTTTTCCTGGTCGCCCGACGGAAGACATATTCTGGCACGTACCGCCGAAACAGAAAACCGCCGCCGGTTCCACCTGGTAAAAGTTTTTGACACTGAAAACTCCTCTTATGAAATTCTGCAGGAAAAAACAAGGCAATTGAAGGGTATTCCGGTTTTTACACCGGACGGCTCGCAGGTTGCCATGGTAATGGACCACAATCTCGAACTCAAATCTTTGAGAAAAGAATCTGAGCGCACAACTTACAGCAATATGCCCCTGGTATATCCCGTGGCAGACAAGATCATAAGCACTCAGCTGACCACACGCGAAAGCAAAGAGCTGGCGGATTTCGAGGGGCGTTTCATTTTCAACCAACGCTTGTCTCCCGATGGAAAAAAACTGGTTTTCCAGGTGCAGGGCAAAGGGCTCTACGTGATCAATACGGATGGAACAGGGCTGACTCATCTTGGACAGGGTGAATATGCCAGCTGGATGCCTGCAAGCGACTTTGTAGTAGTTTCTGTGGTGGAAGATAACGGTTACTATATTACCGGCGGTGAATTGTACGCGGTAAATGTAAACACCGGAGAAAGTCACCATCTGACTGCCCATACCGGAATTACGGCACTGAAACCCGCTGTTTCGCCCGGCGGAAAACGGGTAGCTTTCGACAACCCGGATGATGGCAGCATTTACATCATGGAACTTGAGTAACAATTTACAAACTTCAAAGAGATTCACACCATGAACAACCTATACAAAACCTCCCTTAAGGCAGCAGCATTTCTTATGCTGGCAGTTTTTTTCATGCTACCTGGCAAACATAGTGCTTCAGCCCAGGAAGTGACCGGACTGAGTGACTGGAATGTATTTATAGACCCCGGCCATTCACAAACCGAAAACATGGGCCTTTTCGGCTATTCTGAAGCCGAGAAGGTGCTCCGTGTAGCCTGGGCGCTACGCGATATGTTCCAGGATCAAACAGATATTGACACCGTTTACATGGCTCGCCTCACTGACCAGGATGTTATTTCGCTGGAAGCACGGGTGGCACTTGCCAACACACTGGGTGCCGATTTTTACTATTCTATTCACAGTGATGCAGGCCCATCACACGTCAACAGAACCCTTATGCTTTACGGAGGCTGGAAAAGCAATGGCGAGGTGATGGAAAAAACGCCCGAAGGCGGCGCCGACTACGGTGCTATCCTGGACTGGGACCTTACCGGTGCCATGCGCATCGACCGCAGTGGAAATTATGCCGACAGGGTATTTTACCAGGGCGATGTGCACCACCATGCCAACCAATTCCCCTTTCTTTATGTGAACAGGGTTTCTACCATGGCATCCCTGCTGAGCGAAGCAGGTTTCCATACCAACCCCGGGCAGCAAATGCTCAACCTCAACCACGAGTGGAAAACACTGGAAGCGCTTTCTGCCTTTCGCTCTTTCCTGGAATGGCACGATATCGACAGGCCTGCCATTGGCGTAGCCACGGGCGTCATCAAAGATGTGGAAACAGGACTGGCCATTAACGGTGCAACGGTTACCATTGGCGACCAGACCTATACTACCGACAGCTATGAGTCATTATTCCATAACTATTCCAACAACCCCGAGCAACTGCGTAACGGATTTTATTTTATCCAGGGGCTGGAACCTTTGGATACCGTAGAGGTGACTTTTGCAAAAGAAGGATACCAGACCCTGGTGACAGATCTCCCCATAGTATCTGATCCCAATGGCCTTACAGAAGAGAATCTCAGCTTCCTTGACCCCCTGATGACCTCTTCAGTGCCCCCCGTGGTGGTGGAAGTATTGCCTGCGGATGATCTGGACGAGCTTATACCCGGAACTCCCCTGCTCATCAAATTCAGCAGAAAAATGAACAAGGCTTCGGTAGAAGAAGCATTTTCCATGGATCCCGAAGCCCCTGTTACATTTACATGGAACAACGATTTTATCCTTAATGTCAATACTTCTGAATTTGAATACCTGCAGGATTATACCATTACAATCGACGGAAGTATTGCCCGCAATGAACTCACCGACCAGTATCTGGATGGTAACGCCGATGGTGAAGAAGGCGGAAATTATGTATTTAGCATTACCATGTCGGACGAAGACACCGATCCCCCCATGTTGTTGCACTTTACGCCCCGGGAAGATACACCGGAAAGAGTGTTGCGCCCCATCATCCAACTGGTATATGATGAAGTAATCATAGAAGAAAGCATCGGCGATGAAGCCATTATCCTCACCGCCGGCACTCCCGAAGAGGCAGTTGCAGGTGTACTTCAGCACACCATCCTCAACGAACAAAGCATCCTCCATTTCTTCCCCACCGAAGATCTGGTTCCCGGAAATATCTATACCGTATATGTGGCAGAAGGTCTCTCAGACATGTTCTTCAATGAAACCGAAGCCTTCAGCTACCAGTTCCTGTTGCTCGATCAGCCTGTTACGCAAACTACTGTAATCGATAACTTCAACGCAGGCATTGTCAACTGGTGGCACCCCGACCAGGCAGGACAAACCCTGGGCATCATTCCCGAACTCACCTACCGTGTCAACAATACAACCTATGTCAACCATTCGGTTGCCAGTACACAGAGCATGGAACTTGGATATGGATGGGATATGGCATTCTCCGGAACACCCTACATCAGACTGTACCTGCCGCCCACCGCTTCTCAGAACCAAAACCGTTTCAACATTGACGACATTCTCCAGGTGTATGTGTATGGCGACGGCTCCCACAACGATATGAGGCTGGTAATCCGTGACGGATTGAACCAGCTGGAAGCGCAGCAATGGATTACCATTGACTGGATGGGCTGGAAACTTGTAAGCTGGGATCTGGCCAATGACCCTGTATTCGGATGGGTGAACGGCAACGGCGAGCTCAACGGTGCCAACTTTTACATGGACGGCTTCCAC
>SLPR01000233.1 GCA_007131895.1 Bacteroidales bacterium
CTCAGTTTCCCGAATTCAATGCCCTGCAAATTGCCGCCCAACTGAAAGTTACCACCGATATTATTGACACCATTGCCGCCAATGAACCCTATGCAGGATTGCTGGGAACGGGAAGGCTTAACATTTACAGGGCACTGACAGAGACCCATCACCCCTACCTGATGTTTTCGCAGCTTGAACATCCGGCAGAATATTACCAGCTTTTTAACCCCGGCGAAACCTTTGAACTGGCAGCTGAATTTCTCAATCTTCTGGCCCCCACAGATAACATTACTGCAGTATTGTCCACTCAATCTCCTTTTGTTGAAATTATTACAGGCGAGTCGTTGCTGGGTGAGGTGCTGCATATGGAAACCACCAGCAACGTGGAAAATCCATTTGAAGTAAAAATCAGCGAAAGCATGCCCGCCAGCCATGAAGTAACTTTTACCCTGAATTTTCTCAACGGGGCCAGTGGCTTTGCCGGCCAGCAAAGTTTCAGCATTGTTTTCAACCTGGATTATGTTGACTTTCAGGCCAACCAGATCCAAACCACTGTCAACAGCCGTGGCAATGTAGGTTTTAACTATCCCAATTATAACCAGGGAGTAGGCTTCCTGTATGCCAACGCCAACCAAAACCGATCTCTTATCAAATGTGCCGGTTTTTTGGCAGGGGTAAGCACATCAAAAGTGGTTGATAACATCTACGGTCCGGTGGAAGCATCTTTTTCCAAATCTTTTCACTCTCTGGAAAATGCACATATGGCAGAGATTCCTAAAAAAGGAGATTTGGAAATAACCGGCAGCTTCAACGACAGTCTGGCCGGCAATGGAAGAATAGGGATAAAAGTAGATTATTCTGTATATTCTTTTGAAAACACTCCTTTGGATAAATTTCTCATTCTGGAATATAACATCATCAATCAGTCAGGAGAGAACCTGCCCGGTTTTTATACAGCCTTTTTCGCCGACTGGGCGCTTCAGGATGTAAGAAACCACCGGGCCGCCTATGACACTGAGAACCAGATGGGGTATGCCTATTCGGCCAGTGGCGGCAACTTTACCGGCATCCGGCTGTTGAGCCACTCCAATATTAAGCACTATGCCTTCGACAACCAGGGATATGCCGGCAGTATGAGAATCAACAATGGCTTTACTTCCTTTCAGAAGTATACCGCCATGAAAAGCACCAGGGACAATGCAGGTTTTTTTGATAAGGACAATGATATCAGCACATTGATTTCTGCAGGGCCTTTTAATTTGCAAAAGGATGACACCCTTACTGTGGCATTCGCCCTGCTGGCCGGTGATCACCTCAACGACCTGAAGGCCACCGCCCAGCTGGCATCACTGATTTACAACGACGAATATGTTGGGACAAATCCCGGCTACAGCACTAACAATCTGAAGATAAATGCGTTCCCAAATCCTTTTGAACACAACCTTTCAGTTGAATTTACGCACAATATAAGCGGCAACGCAGAAATTTCTGTCTTCGATATGTATGCACGAAGAATATACAACGATACGGTTTCAGGGAAGGAAAAGCATCATATCGAGACATCACAATGGGAGCAAGGATTCTATATTATACAGGTAAAAACTGGTGAGTCGGTATACAGCAGAAAGATCCTGAAAAGATAACAGCATTGGTTTTTTTCAATACACCGACCCATTGTCAAAAGAAGATTTTTAAAAATCAATAAAAGCAAAACGCCTTTAAATGAAGAGGCGCATGAAGTAAAACCCGGAAAGAAAATGCGAAGAGTTCCTCTCATTTCGATCATATTATCATTGGTTACACTGGCTGTTATCCTCGCCGTATACCTTGTTTTGAGAGACTTTCAGAAAAAGGCAATGCAAACTTCCACCGACCCGTTTTTGCTGATTCCTGCAGATGCAGAACTCATTTTTCACATCAAAAAACCTGCATTGTTCAGGGAGTCTTTTGCCCTGACGGGTCCGCTTGGGCAGGATATTGACGCCATCTTTTCCGGGAAAAACCCCACCGGTCTCATCCACAAAATAGATTCTCTGGCAGCAGCATACCCATCGTTATCCGATTACAGAAATACAGCCAGTGCCTTGTTGTCGATTCATCCTGATGGAAACATGCCATTGGGAAATTTCCTGCTTCAGGTGTCCTTTCCTTCAAGGGTTGATCAAGAGTCTTTACATACATTCATCCGCGAGAAACTATTCCCGGGCATGGGCTTTGCATCCCACACAGAAAACCGGCAAACCATCTGGTCTTCTGAGGAGTCAGCAGACCAGCCATTCATGCATTACAGCTTCAACAACAACATCCTTTCGGTATCTTCCAGCGCTTTTTTACTGCAAAACACAGCCGACCTGCATGAGGCAGGGCAAAACCTGGCATCAGACTCCCGCTTCAACACACTGAGAAATTCTGCAGGCAGGTTTTCTGACAATCTTTTTATTCGCACCCATACTCTTTGCCATCTTACACAGAATCTGCATCACGGCAATTCTCCATTGAATCTGCCCTGTGAAGATTTAGCAGGTTGGCAGCTATGGGATGTTTCATACAACGCAGGGGAATTGCTATTTACAGGCTATGCCCAACCGGGCATGCACGGGCAAAAATTCATTGATATACTGACAGAGCAACAAAAAAAAGAAAGCAACATTGCACAACACATCCCTTTGCACACGCAAACAATTGTATATTTAGGCATTTCTGACACAGAAACTTTCAGCCCCGATTATGAGCAATGGCTTGTGATCAACGAATTACAGGAAGATTTTCAGCGCCAGAGAACACGATTCAAAGACCTTTCGGGCATTGACCCCGACAGCTTGCCCCGCTTCTGGAACGGAGAGCTGGCATGGATAGTCACGGAGTCGTCCGAAGCAAGCGAGGGAATTGTATTGCTGGGTATCCAAAACAAAGATCAGCTTCTGCAAAACCCTGACCTGAAGGTATTTATTACGGATATTTCCTCCGATGAATCGTCAGAAATGCTCTTTGCAGAAGAATTATACCGTGCTGCCCTGCCCGGGATGTTTCCCGTGCTTTCCGGTGGCCTGGTGAAAAATGATTTTCCGTATTTTGCATTTTCAGGCAATTACCTGGTGGCATCTCATAGCCTGGAAAAACTCAAAGCGTATTTAAATACATTGAGGTTTGGATTCAACTTTACAAAAAGTGAAGAAGCAGAACTTATGGATGAGTTTATGCAGTCGGGGCAAAACATTTTCCTGTACCAGTCGCTCGCAAAAAGCAATATGGGAAATTGGATTGCCACATCGGCCGATAGTGAAGAAAACAGCATGGAATCAGACAAGGCTGGTAAAAGCAGTCGCTCATTCAGTTTACAGATTCTATCCTCGCAGGGGCATCTTGCCTTTTCCAATGCCATGTTGCTCCACAGAAGTGAGTATAGTGTAAGCAATCCCATCAGCTGGGAAACCAACCTCGATGCTCCCATTCATGCAGGACCTTACAGGGTTTACAACCATAATACAGGAGAGACCGAATTTATTTTGCAGGACCAGGCCCGACAGCTTTACCTTATAAATAAGGAGGGAGAAATTTTATGGAAAAAAGAGATTTCGGGGCCTGCCATGTCGGACATTCATCAGGTTGACATTTACAAAAACAGCCGTTATCAGTACCTGTTTAACACACGCAACTACCTGCATCTTGTAGATCGCAACGGCGATTATGTAAGAGGTTATCCCATGCGCCTTCCCGCCCCGGCATCAGCAGGAATAGCAGTATTTGATTACGACAGCAACAAAAACTACAGGGTAATCTTCCCTGCCGAAAACCGGCGTATTTACAATTACAGTTTAAGAAGAGAGCCCGTGCCTGGCTGGGAATACAGGCAATCAGAGCATTTGATCAGGCAGCCCCTGCAACACTTGCACCTGGAAGGAAAAGATTTTCTGCTGGCAACAGATACTACCGGCCGGGTGCAGATACTTGACCGAAGGGGGATTTCCAGATTAAGACCCCAGCAAAGCATTTCACTGTTGCCTGGTACAAGGATTTATGCCCATGAACCTCTTGACGGGAAACCCCACTTCATTGTACCCGGCCAGAATGGTTCTGTAAAACAGGTATTTACCGACGGTTCTGTTTTCGATATTTCACCTGATACGCTTTCCAATGATTACAGGTTTACTTATCAATCCTTTACAGGCACCACAGAAAAAGATCTCATTTTTCTTCATAACGGAAACCTGAAGGTTTACAGCATCGCATCACGACTTATTTTTTCGCTTCCCATTGAAAGAGGGATGGAAGGAGAGATAAACATCATAGAAACAATTGACAACAAAAAGTTTGCAGCCATTACAGATAAGACCGGGAAACGCCTGTTTATCGTAAACCCCGGGGGAACAATTCCTCCACCTTTCCCACTGAGTGGCGACACCAGATTCTTTTTAGAGGAAGGTGATACGGGCAGCTTTTTTCTGGTTACCGGCCTTGGCAATCAACTCAGAAGCTATAATATTATCATGGCAGACGAAAGATAATTCTCTGTATATAGACTTTTTTTAACAACATAGGGATTATTTTTTCTGCTTTTTATAATACATTTGCGACGAATAAAACTTTAAGGACATGAAAACAATCTCAAAGAAATGCAAAACAGCACTGATGCTAACGGCTATTGCTGTATTGTCTGTAACCATGCTCCCCTCATGCGACTACAGTTATATTGACGAGCTTGACAATATACAGGATTATAACTATAGTCCGGTACTGGCTTTCCCGCTGGCAAACGCAAGTATAAGTCTTGATGATCTGATAGATGTAGGCGATTTTGGTGGAATAGAAGTGGATGAAGAGGACCTGGTAACACTGGTGTATATGGGCCAGATATTTTCAGTTCCGGCCAGCGATATTTTTTCGGTAAAAGACCAGTCGCAGGTTTTCACCTATGACAATATCGTACCAGCAGGTTCTGGGAGCATGACGCTACCTCCTAAAGTTTTTCTCATCACTTTTGACAATAACGAAGTTCTTACTTATATCAGTTTCCTGGAGGGCATGTTCAGGGTTTCGGCACATGCCAGTCAACTGGCCCAGGATGGCTATAACCTGGAAGCAAACTTCAGAATTCTCAACTCTTACGACAGCCAGGAACTGCCCATCAACGGGACCGTATCTTTAAATAATCCCGGCGAAACAGACTTAACAGGAAGCAGGATAGAATTTGATAACCAGGCCAACTTTTTCCTGTTAGAATACCAGCTGTTTATTACCGGAGACGGTTCTCCTGACAATGCCCCCTATACCATTGAGTTCAGACAGGAAATGACCGGACTCAGGTTTGACCTCATCAAGGGATATATTGATCAGATCAACTTCCCGGCAGGAAATACCAGTGTAACCCTGAGCCTCTTTAAAAATGCAACTTTGGGCAGTTTGGTTTTCGAGAATCCTTCCATAGAATTTACCATGGACAATTCTTTCGGGGCTGAAATCGACCTTTTTGTTCAAGAGTTTTATGCCACAACCATTGAAGAGAAAAATATCCCTGTCACCGGACCGGCAATTGAGGAACCCTGGCGTGTATATGCATCAGAGACGCATGAAAATCCGGTATTAACCACCTTCAGGCTGCTGGATAACTCCAACACAAACCTCTTTGATATCACCGAACAATCGCCCAAAAAAGTTTATTATGAAGTAACAGGCCTAACCAATCCCGATGCCGACCAGCAACCCACCAACTGGATAAAACATGACAGCCACCTCAGCATTGAGATGGAAGTAAATTTGCCTTTATGGGGTCGGATCAACATTTTCGAACTGCAGGACACCGCCGAAATTTCAGTAGACGGCTTCCTTGATGAGATGGAATGGGTTGAGTTAAAAATGAATTTTTCCAACGGGTTTCCTTTGAACGTTGTGCTTGATCTGATTCTCCTGGATAAAAACAATAACGCCATTGATACACTTTTTACCAGGCAGGATAATTTGCTGGATGCTGCATCGGTTAACCCGGCTACAAGCATTGCAGAAGAACCCAGAATTTCCTCCAGGATAGAGCGTCTGGATGATACAAAAATTGAGAATCTTCGCAAGGCAACCAACCTGCTTATTGAGGCCAGGCTCAACAGCTACGATCACCAAAACGGCACAACAGTTAAAATACTGGACACCTACAGAATCGGAATTGACCTGGGAATCAGAGGGCAGGTAAAATATGCAGTAGAATTCTGAAAAAATCTGCAAACCACACGAAAAAATGAAAATTATGATAAATCACATACGCTCCAATTTTACAACAGTACTTTTTCTTGCAATCATAATACTGCTCTCTGCAGGGGCCGGAAGAGCCCAGCAGTATCAAACGCTATACTGGATGCAGGGCATCCCCCAGTCATCTTACAGCAACCCGGCACTTCAGCCATTACCCAATTACTATGTGGGCTTCCCGGGAGTGTCATCTGTCTACACCGGTTTCTATAATACCGGCTTTGCCGTGAAGGACTTATTGAGACAAAATGCTGATGGCTCATTGTACATCGACGATCAGAATATGCTTTCCAAACTCGGAAACAGAAACTACTTTATCTTCGATATGAACCTGGATATTCTGAGTTTTGGTTTCCGGCATCAGGACATCAATTATCTCTCCTTCAACATCAGTGAAAGAGTGGAAACGCGCTTTGGTTACTCCAGAGACTTTATGCGATTGCTCATTGAAGGAAATGATGGATTCAGGCAGGAAGGTGTGTCCGCACAAATTGGCTCACCTTCTTTCGATGTTTCCCATTTCAGGGAATACGGAGTGGGGTTCTCCCGAAAATGGACTGACGAACTTACCGCTGGTGTCAGAGCCAAAGTTCTGCAGGGATTGTCAAACATCAATTTTGAAAATACAGAACTCAGCCTGTTTACCGGCCCTGACAATTACGAGTTGCTGCTAAATACCAACCTGCTTATAAACAAATCATTTCCCTTCACTCTGGCACCACTGGAAGATATTGGAGACAATGACTTTGAATTTGAGGACGACGGCCTTGTCAATTATTTAACCCAAACTGCCAACTTGGGATTGGCCGTTGATCTTGGAGCAGCCTATGAGCTGAACGATCAATTTACCTTCGCAGCCAGTATAAGGGACCTGGGTTTTATTAACTGGAAAAGAGACGCGGAAAACTTCCGTATAAACGGCCAGGTTGAATTTAACGGGTTCGACTTTAATGAAATTTTTGGCAGTGACAACGATACGGATTTCGGAGAATTCAGAGACAGCATCATCGACTTGTTTAACCTTCAGGAAACTACCAATGCCTATACTCTCATGATGGCTCCCAAATTTTTCTTATCTGCTGCCTACAATCTTACCCACATGCACAGAATTGCACTTTTAGGCAGGGGCGAAGTATTTGCCGGTGGCTTTTATCCCTCTGTTACGGCCTCTTACAATTTTCAGCCCGTCAATCGTTTTGGTTCAACACTAAGTTACTCAATAATACACGGAAACTACCACAACCTGGGGCTCGGCTTTCATGTTAATATTTGGCCTGTACAGCTTTATGTGGTTGCCGACAATTATATTCCGGCCCTGCGGCCTCATACTTTCCAGACATTTAACATCCATTTTGGTCTTAACATAGCAGCCGGATTTGCCCCCAAACGATCCGAGCCAAGCTATCGCTGGTAACTTTGTATTCATATTTACTCATAAAATGTTCTGCAGGCTTAGCCCCCTTGCCGAACCTCTCTTTTTTTATCCGTAAAAGAACCTCAGAAACGCAGTGAACGAGTACACATCCAAATTAACATCATTACGGTGGGCAAATACCTTTTTATTGAAAAATATTTGTGTATTTTTGCCCCGTTAACCTCTAATCAACAAACCGACATCCCATGGACATTCAATATGCAGGTGAACACCTGCTCCCCGGCCAGATAGGCCATTTCTCTGTCATCATCGGACTTATTGCTGCAATCTTTACTGCTTTTTTTTACAGCCAGGCCTCGCGCGAAAACCCACTGGATAATCTCAAATGGCGCAATTGGGCGCGATATGCATACTATGCTCACAGCCTTTTTATCATCCTGGCTTCGGTGCTGCTGATGTACCTGCTGCTCAATCGATATTATGAGTACCGTTACGTATGGGTACATACAGAAAACAACCTCAGCCTGGGGTATCTTATTGCTGCTTTCTGGGCAGGACAGGAAGGCAGCCTTCTTTTCTGGACTCTTTGCCAGGTGGCAGTTGGCCTGCTATTGATAAAATACGCCGGACAATGGGAAAGTAAGGTAATGACCATTGTAGGGATTTCGCAGGTTTTCATGACCTCTATGTTGCTGGGTATTACTTTTTTCGGGCAGCAGGTAGGAATGAGTCCATTCACATTGCTCAGGGAAGTGCCTGAAAATGCTGCCAGTGCATTTTTTCAGAATCCTTTTTACCTTTCGCTCATTGTAGATGGCAACGGTCTCAACCCTTTATTACGCAACTTCTGGATGATGTCGCACCCCCCTGTTTTGTTTATCGGGTTTGCCATTGCCCTTGTACCATTTGCCTATGCCCTTGCAGGATTGTGGCAAAAGCAATATATACAATGGATACGGCCGGCACTGCCGTGGACCAACCTGGCCATTTTTTTCCTGGGAGCCGGGATATTACTGGGAGGCATCTGGGCTTATGAATCGCTCACTTTTGGGGGTTTCTGGGCATGGGACCCCATTGAAAATGCATCGCTGGTCCCATGGTTGATTCTTGTGGCCGCCCTGCACCTGATGCTTGCAGCGCAAAAAAAACAGGAGAATCTTTTCCCCACCTTTTTGTTTACCTTTCTGTCCTTTGTTTTTGTAATCTACAGCACCTACCTGACCCGCAGCGGCGTGCTTGCCGAAACTTCGGTTCACTCCTTTGGAAACGATGGCATGGGAAACCACATACTGATATACCTGTTCACATTACTGATCCTCGCTCTTGTGGTACTGATAAGACATTATAAAAGGCTCCCCTCAAAAGAGAATGAAGAACCCATAAGCAAAGAGTTCTGGCTTTTTATTGCCGCCATGGTTCTCGTGCTGTCTGCTTTCCAGATAATTTTCACCACTTCCATTCCTGTATGGAACAAAATTTTCGGAAGCCAGCTGAGCCCTCCCACCGATGTGGTTCAGCACTATAATACCTGGCAACTTCCGTTTGCAGTGCTTGTAGCAATTCTTATGGCATTTGCACATTTTCTGAAGTGGGGGAAAACTGACATTAAAAAATTCCTTGTTGCCTCTGCCTTTTCCTTCGGCCTTGCACTGGCAACCACAGTTTTTATTGTTTTCTTTTCAGAAGTAAATCAACTGGCCCACAGAATATTTCTGCTTGCCGGACTGTTTGCCCTTTTCTCTTCCATAGACATGTTGTTCAGGTTTCGCAAAACCCTGGCCAATACCCCGGCTCTCATCAGCCACCTGGGCATCGCTCTTTTCCTGGTAGCCATAGTGCTGACTTTTTCGCAGAAGGATACCATCTCGAAAAATACTTCAGGATACAACCTGGGAGAAGCATTCCCGGCCAATGAAAACCTGCTGCTGATCAAGGATGAAATCCTTCCCATGGGAAGCTACTATGTGACTTACAAGGGACATTACAAAGATGGGGAGGACATTTTTTACCAGATTGATTTCCTCAGAAAAAATAACCAGGGAGAATATTACAAGGTTTTCCGTTCACTCCCTTCCATCAAGTTAAACGAAACCATGGGCAACGTTTACAACCCCTATGCAAAAGTGTATCCGGGCAGAGATATCTTTACCTATATAACTTTTGCTGATGTGGAGAGCCATACCGGACATACCCATGAATCGAAGCTGCTGGAAACCATTGAAATGACCCGGCACGATACCATCAGCTTTGACAACAACCTGATGGTGCTCAGTGCCATTGAAGCAGTGGAACCCGAAGAAGAGAACGGCAGCATCATCGTGGAAGCCACCATTGATGTAATCACCCATTTTGGCCGTGAATACAGGGTAAGCCCAAGATTTGTATTACAAGGCAGGTCCCTTCATTATCATGATGATAACATCCGTGATCTGGATTACCGCTTCCGCTTCAGTGAAGTGAGCGAGAAACCATTCACTATCATGGTTGAAATCTACCAGGAAGAACCTGAGTTTATCATTATTAAAACCATTATCTTTCCCTACATCAACCTGTTGTGGCTAAGCTGTATAATCATGCTTGTGGGTTTCTGGATGACTTTCAGGAAAAGATGGAAAGCAAGGGAAGCAAAATAAACTCCGGGAAAAATGGCTGTTTTTATGGGTATCAGGAGCATTGCAGTGCTGTTGAATTGCAAATAAGAGCATGCCGGTAACGCTAAAATCCGTACTTTTGGTCTTTCAACCATACAGTGCAGAAGATGGACAGAATCGAAAAGATTGTACTTCTGGGAGCGGGCAATGTTTCAACACACCTTGGAGCTGCTTTACAGGGTACCGGCAGGCGTATTCTTCAGGTCTACAGCCGCACCATCGGGGCGGCAGAAATCCTTGCACGCAAACTGGATGCAGACTTTACCACCGACCTGAACTACATCTATCCCGGAGCAGACCTTTACATCTTTTCCCTGGCTGATAATGCCATGGAAGAAGTGCTGGATAACTTTCCCCTTAAAGATGTTTTTGCTGTGCACACCTCAGGCAGTTTGCCTGTTGATATACTTGAAAAAGCCGGGCTTCAGGCCGGAGTATTCTACCCACTGCAAACCTTCTCCAAAACTATTGAGCCTGACTTTTCAAATATCCCCATTTGCATTGAAGCAAAAACGGAAAAGCACCAACAGGTTTTGTATCATCTTGCATCAGAAATAAGCCGGGATGTAAGATTCATCGACTCCGAACAACGGGAAACAATTCATATTGCGGCAGTTTTTGCCTGCAATTTCACCAATCACCTTTTTAGTGTCGCGGAGGAAATCCTTGAAAACAAAGAAATTTCATTCGACATTATGTATCCGCTGATACAGGAAACAGTCAGAAAAGCCATGCACCAAAAACCCTCTCTGGTGCAAACCGGACCTGCAGTAAGAAAGGATGACAAAATCATGCAAAAACATGTAAAACAATTATCATCTTTGCCTGATTATCAGAAAATTTATAATTTTATCTCACAAAGTATTATACAAAACAGCACAAAGTAAAACCCAACGTATATGTCCAACTACAAAACCCTATTAGCTGACATCAAGACTCTTATTTTTGATGTGGATGGAGTAATGACCGACGGCATTGTCCTTCTGACAACCCAGGGCGACATGCTTCGTACTATGAACGTAAAAGACGGATACGCCCTGCAGCTGGCAGTAAAAAAGGGATATCGGATTATTATTATTTCCGGGGGTAATTCCGAGGCTGTCAGAGAAAGGTTCAAAGGACTGGGCTTAAAAGAAATACACCTGGCCATAGGCAACAAACTGGAAGTATTTCACAGAATTGTGGAAGAAGACAAACTCGATTTGAAAACCATATTGTACATGGGCGATGACATCCCCGACTACGAAATCATGCGCGAAGTGGGTGTAGCTGCCTGTCCGGCCAATGCAGCCGAAGAGATCAAGCACATCAGCAGATACATTTCACCCATTGATGGTGGAAAGGGCTGTGTAAGAGATGTTATAGAGCAGGTAATGAAAGTACAGCAAACCTGGTTTGATGAAGATGGTTTTCACTGGTAAATCAGCATCCCTGTAAATAACATAAAATCCTTACTCATGCTGGCATACCTCAGACTATTTCGTTGGCCTAACCTGGCAGTAGTGGCTTTGACACAATACCTTGTCAGATATGCCCTCATCCTTCCTTTGCTTTCTCAAGGCGGAATAGAACCGGCATTATCCCATTTTTCTTTTGCCCTGCTGGTGCTGGCCACTCTGCTCATAACGGCGGCAGGTTATGCTATCAACGATTATTTCGATCTGCGCGCTGACCGCATCAACAAACCCGATAAAATCGTACTGGGGAAACACATCTCCCGCAGAACAGCCATCTTTTTCCATTCATTGTTTAATCTGGCAGGGGTTCTGCTGGGAGTAATCCTTTCAATTTCAGTCGGCAGCTGGCAACTGGCCTTTATTTTCATCATCATCCCCTTCTTGTTGTGGATGTATTCCATTCGTTACAAAAAGAAATTCTTTATCGGCAATTTCATTGTAGCAGTGCTGGCCGCCTTTGTGGTGGCAATCGTGTGGGTTTTCGATTTCCAGGCCCTCAACGGGGCAACCGAAGCCGACCATCTCACCATCAACAGCATCTCATTCCTGGTAAGATCATACGCCTTTTTTGCCTTTCTTACCACCCTTGTAAGAGAAATCATTAAAGATGCCGAAGATATCAGGGGGGATGCAAAAACCGGTTGCAAGACCATTCCCATTGTTTCAGGAATGAGTACCACCAAAAGGATCATCATTTTCTTTAATGTTGCACTTATTGTTTTGGTTATTGCCATGCAGATATATCTTTTAAGAAGAGATTTCGACCTGCTTTTTGTCTACCTTATTTTTGCTGTGCAGCTCCCTTTTATCCTTATGATAAACAAAACCATAAACGCGGTAGAAAAATCAGACTACAACTATCTGAGTAAATTTGCCAAGCTAACCATGCTCGGAGGAGTGCTTTCCATGGTGATTTTGTATTTTTATATTCAGGAAGGTTTCAGCATTTTGTAAAACAGAAGATTAAACGCCACACCATACATCATTTTGCAATTCTTCAGCCATTACAAACTTGTCAATTGATTCATGCATATTTTCAACCAGTTAAAAAACATTGACCTGATACTGGGCTCCCAGTCACCAAGAAGAAAATCACTGCTCCGGGATGCAGGCTTCCATTTCAGAACACAAGTAATACCTACCCTGGAAGAATTCTCACCAAATCTTGAACCGGAAGAAATAGCAGAGTTTCTCTGCCGGCAAAAAGCGGAACCCTTCAGTGAGCAGTTAAAAAAGGACAGCATCCTTATTACTGCCGACACCATCGTGGTGAAGGATAAACAGATACTCAACAAAGCCTCTGAGGAGCAGGAAGCATTCAGGATGCTTTCGATGCTCAGCGGCACTCACCATAATGTAATAACTGGTGTATGCCTTAGCACAAAAGGGTACAGTGAAAGCTTTCACGAAACCACCAGGGTGTATTTTCACACCCTTACCGATGAAGAAATGCATTGGTACATCAACAAATCTAAACCTTTTGACAAAGCAGGAGCATACGGCATACAGGAGTGGATTGGCATGATCGGAGTAGAAAAAATTGAAGGTTGTTATTATAATGTAATGGGGTTGCCCGTTGCGGCCCTGTTCCGGAAC
>SLPR01000403.1 GCA_007131895.1 Bacteroidales bacterium
AGATAATTTTGAGCTTCCATGATTCCGCTTACCCAGGCAAAGCCAAACTCATGCTTTCCAATTTTAACCTTCACTTCTTTTCTGCTACCGGGATTTTTTGGGGGCACAAACTTAAAATTGTTTTCGGTCTTACCGTTGATAAGAAGGTTTAACTGCAAGGCTACAGCCTCAGCCTTTCCACCCGAGTAGGCCATCTGATAGCCCGCCCTGGAGTTGTTTTCGAAAGGGGGAAGCGGATTTTCGGCTGTCAGCCTGGTAAGAGAAATGCCTGAGCTTCTCAACATTCGCAGAAATTCCCTCACCGTTATTACTGCATCGGTTTCAGAAATACCGCGCCGGGTATTTTCTTCCCGTGAGGCCTCATACTTATTGGCAACGCAAGACATAAAACTTACCGTGTATAACTTTTCGACATCAGTATCTTTATGTATGTGGTGTTTTACCAGCCTTCCCATGAGTTGCTGTGGTGACTTTGCCATGGATATATCAGGCAAAATCCCGGGAGTAAACTCTTCTGCATATTTTATCCATGCCGGGCAGCATGATGACAATAAAGGTTCAGAAATGTTTTTTTCCATTCTTTCTTTCAACAGGGTGGCCTCAAGGACAATATTCAGGTCGTAAGCCAACGACATATCAAAAACTTTTTTAAACCCCATTTTGTAAAGAGCAGCCGTAATAAGCCCTGTAGGGTTATCGGAATTTTTTATTCCTGTCTGCTCGGCTACAGAGGCAATAAATGCGGAGGATATCATTGCCACTGCTTCTTTTTTGTGATTGTCAATTGTAGCCTGTACTCTCTCGATGTGTGAAATATCCACCAATGCACCGGTTGGACAAACCATGATACATTGTCCGCAATTGATGCAGCTTGAAACATTTAACCCTTTGTTAAAAGCAGAATTCACCTTGGTTTTGTTTCCCCTGGAAATAAACTCGATAGCTGTTACCAGCTGCACTTCTTCACACACCCGCACACAGCGGTTGCAAAGAATACATTTGGCAGGGTCGCGGTAAACGCTGGGGCTCGAATGATCTCTTTTATCAGCGTTTTTTGTAGTGTAAAACTTTCTTTCTTTTACGTTCAGTTCTTCTGCAAGCCACTGTAGTTCGCAGTTTCCATTGCGTTCGCAGTAAAGACAGTCATCGGGGTGATTGGCCAAAAGCATCTCCACCAGTGATTTGCGTGCTTTGATTACCCTGGAGGAGTTGGTTTTTACAACCATTCCCTCTTCAACAGGATAAGTGCATGAAGTAATCAAATCTCTTTTCCCTTCCACTTCCACCACACACAACCTGCAGGCGCCAGAGGGGGTAAATTCAGGCATGTAGCATAAAGTAGGAATTTTTATTCCGTTTTTGCGCAACGCAGCAAGCAGGGTTTCCCCTTCCTGCACCTGAACCATGGTGTTATTTATGTTGATTTCAAAACTCATAGCAATAGTATTAATCAATGATAACCGCATTGAATTTACATGCTTCAAAGCATGCATTGCAAGCGATACATTTATCCTGTACAACAAAATGGGGCTGTCGGGCTGCGCCAATAATGGCATCTACGGGGCATTTTTTATAACATGCTGTGCATCCGGTACACATATCCACATCAATGTGATAGGTTCTTAGCTCACGACAAACACCAGCCGGACATTTTCTTTCAAAAACATGTGCATCAAACTCCGTCTTAAAGTTGGCCAGTGTATTGAGAATGGCGTTGGGCGCGGATTTACCCAGTGAGCAAAGACTGGTGTCCTTCATTACAGCTGCCAGCCCTTTTAGTTGCATGATTCCTTTGAAACGTTCAAGGGTTTGAAAGGTATTTCCTTTGGCAGGTTTGCGGGTTGCTGCTTCAATAATTTCGAGCATAAGGGCCGTACCTTCGCGACATGGAATACACTTTCCGCAACTTTCATTTTTAAAAAAGGTAGTAAAAAAACGGGCAAGATCGAGCATGCAGGTTTCTTTGCCTACAACCACACATGCGCCACTACCCAATTGCGATCCTGCTTGTTTAAGTTCGTCAAAGTCAACCTTTATGTCAAGCGTTTTCTCTGTAATATAGCTACCTGAATTGATACCCAGAATAATGGCTTTGAACTCACTGTTATCTTTTACTCCTCCACCTATATTTTCTACAATGTGTCTGAAAGTAGTGCCCATTTCCACTTCTATGGTTCCATAGTTGCTGACTTTTCCGCTCAGGCTGAAAAGCTTGGTACCCTTGCTGGTATCATTGCCGATACTTTTAAACCATTCCGGGCCGTTTTTAAGAATAAGGGGGACATTAATCAGGGTTTCGAGGTTGTTTACAATAGTGGGTTTGTTCCAGAGTCCTCTGATAGCTGGAAATGGAGGTTTAAATGAAGGCATAGCCCTTTTCCCTTCAATACTGTTGTTAAGTGCGGTTTCTTCACCACATACAAAAGCCCGGGCACCTTCTTTTACCACAATGTCAATATTTACTCCCGAATCAAAGATATTGTGACCGGTAATGCCGTAATCTTCAGCTTGCTGAAGGGCAGCATTCAAACGTTTTATGGAAAGGGAAAACTCGTTGCGGGTAAAAATAAAAGCCTTTGAAGCACCAATAGCATATGCAGCAATTAACAGGGCTTCAATGAGTTTGTGCGGATCGCTTTCCATAATCACCCGGTTCATATAGCTGCCCGGGTCACTTTCTACAGCATTACACACAAAATATTTCTGGTCACTTGTAGCATTGAGGGTTATTTTCCATTTTTTTCCGGCCAGAAATGCTCCGCCGCCCCTGCCAGCAAGTTCACTTTTTTCCACAATATCACATACTTCAGCAGGAGTGTGCCTTGAAATGGTATCGGCAAAAGCCTGGTAACCTCCCCTGGCAATATACTGGGAAACAGAAACCGGGTCTGTAATACCACAATTGGCAGTAAGAATTTTGGTTTGCCCTGTATTAAATGGAAGTTCATGAATAAACGGAACTGCATCCCAAAGTTGATGAATCTCGCTATGGTACTGACCAAGAACCCGGTTTTCAGGCAAACTGTTGTTGAGGATTTCATCCAGGAAATCAGGAATCAATTCGTGGGTTACATTTTGAAACGAAACCCTTGCTTTACCAGGAAGTTGCACATCCACCAGGGGCTCGGCCTTACAATACCCGGTGCATCCACCTTCAATGAGTTTAACACTAAGTTGGTTTTCATCAATATACTTTTCAATGGCCTTGTAAGTTTTCTTTGCACCGGCAGCCAGAGCACATGAGGTAGTACCCACGTAAATCATAGGCACAGAAATCCTTTCTCCGCTGATATGAGAGAGTTGTCGCAGCAGATCGGGGTCTTTGTCCCGGTCTCTGTTGCGCAGTATCTTTTCGGTAAGAAACTTTTTTATCTGGCTGGGATCATTACTCATCTTAATCGCTATTATGGTTTTCCCTGTAGTGGTCGAGAATACTTTTTACTGAATCAACAGAAAGAGAAGTATGGTATTCTTCATTTATTTCAATCAATGGCGCCAATCCGCATGCCCCAATA
>SLPR01000339.1 GCA_007131895.1 Bacteroidales bacterium
TAGCATCTGCCTGTGAGAAAAGATTCCATGACTCCACCTGTTCGCTGTTGTCAGAAAAGGGAGCACCCTGAATGCCCTCTCCTCCGATGTTCTCGTGATTGCTGTATTGATAATTTTCGGTAAAGGCCTCGCCACCGGCGGAGAGTTCCAGTTCTCCCATGCGCAAAGGTTGGTTGTACACCATGCGCAGGCGGGTACCCAGGGTAAGTCGTTCCTGGTAATACACATCAAAAGGGCGCATCTCTTTTTCATCGTGCCATACACCAAAAACACTCCAATTTGTGGTAAGCTGAGGCAGCGTCTGGTGCGATGCGTTTACTCCTGCCAGGATGCGGCGGGCATCTTCGTAACCTCTTGTTCCCAGCCAGTTGGCAGCGGCAGCCTGGGGATTGTCGGCAAAAGTAACACTGTCGATGGAGCTGGGAATATGATGGCGCAAATCAGAAAAGGAGAGCAGAGAGGTGAGTTCGGTGTTTCCCGGGGCAAACTGATTGACAAGGGTAACGGCATTGCGTCGGAATTCATTATTCTGGCGATAACCATCACTTTGGGTATAACTGTACACGACACTGGTGGCGTGATTATCACGCACATAGTCCAGGGCAGTGGAATTGGTAATCAATCCGAAAGCACCCGCCCGGGAAGTATTGGAAATACCGGTGGTGCGTGCGGAAGGCTCACGGGCATTCAGTACGATGGTCCCGCCCAGTCCGGCCCCGTAAATGCTGGGCGCAGGCCCTTTGATTACTTCCATGCTTTGAATCATGGCAGGATCGATATCCTGTACAAAGGTTTCACCCGAGGTATTGGTCAGGGGGATATTGTTGAAATAGGCCCTGATTTTTCCTGTTGCATAAGGCACACGGGCACCTGTACCACGTATCACTACCCGGCTGGTATTGGTGGCACCCTCCTGGGCAAAAACCCCGGGCACATAGTCAAAAACGGGAAGGATATTTACAGGCGGACTTTCACGCTGCATTACAAGCTGCCCCACAGAAGTGAAAGCACCAGGGATCTTAACAATATCCTCACGGCGGTTGAAAGCCGTTACGACCACCTCATCCAGCTGGCGGCTGAGGGTATCAAAAATATGCACTTCAGGGGATAAAGTATCAGAATAAGAAGGCCCGGAAGATTGTCCAACGGCAAAAGGAACGGAGACCGTCAATGCCAGAATCAAATATAGCAACGTTTGTTTTTTCATATTTTACATAACACCATTTACGGTTCTGGTGTTCAATTAAAAAGCATTAATACGAACCGGGCAACTTCATTTTAATGGGGTTACAAATGGTTAAAACAGGTCTGTCATCAATCCATAACTCAGTATCAATCCCACAACTCCTGCTATCGTAGCGAGTATCAGCATCGGAATGGCATTTCGTTTGAGAATAATTCCTTCCACTCCCACCAGGCCCACGGTGGCGCAGGCAGCAATGATGTTGTGCACGGCAATCATGTTTCCGATAGAGCCTCCCACATTTTGCAGACTCACGATGATAATACGGGATAATCCGGTTTGTTCGGCCACCGAATACTGAAAAAGGCTGAACAACATGTTGGACACCGCATTGGAGCCGGCAATAAACGATCCCAGTGCTCCCACAAACGGGCTTACAAAAGGCCATGCCCCCTGAAATAAATCGGACATGTAAAGGGCCATCATCACCGGCATGCCGGCAATATCGCCGGGATTGTTTCCCGACTGCATCATCAGCCGCACCATGGGCACGGCAAACATCAGGGCAATGGCAGGTCCCTTGATACGTTGAACCGCTTCAGCCCAGGCCACAGAGATCTGTTGTCTGCTCATGCCATACAACAAAGCAGCCAAAAGAGAAATGAGCATAAAGGGGATGATTCCGGGATTATAGAGGGGGTCAAAATCAATGGCTACACCGCTTCCAAAAACCTGCGTTACCTCCAGCTTAACCGACATCAGCCATGAGTTTAAGGGCAGGGTACGAATGCGGGTAAGCACAAGCAGCACCCCAATCAGACCGTAAGGCAGCCATGCCATGCCCAGCGACATGGTTTTTTTGCCGGGCTCAGCTGCCTCCATGCTGATGTTGCCGGTCCAGTGTTTCTCCCATGCAGACCTATCGGGAAATTCCCAGGATTTTTTGGGGACCAGGAAACCTGCCCGGGCGGCTGGCACAACAATCAGCAAGCCGGTGAGCCCTCCTATTACACTGGGAAACTCAGGACCCATAAACACTGCCACCAGCACATAAGGCACCATAAAAGCCAACCCAGCGAAAATGGCAAAAGGAAAAATCTTCAATCCTTCACGGAAACTTTTGTTCTTTCCGAAAAACCGGGTCAACATTCCCATCATGATCGCCGGAACAAAGATGCCCGGAATAGCATGCTGTATGGCTGACCACACGCCTACCTGGTGAATAAATTCAGCATAAGTAAGGTCTGCCACCGCCAATGAAGCTTCAACTCCTGGTAAATTGAGGGTGGCACCCACACCAATAAGAGTGGGTGTACCTACAGCACCAAAAGATACTGCAGTACTGTTGGCAATCAGGGCAACCATTACAGCTGCAAGGGCTGGAAATCCAAGGGAAAGCAGCAAGGGTGCAGCAATGGCAGCAGGTGTGCCAAACCCGGCAGCACCTTCCAGAAAACTACCAAACAGCCATGTGATGATAATGGCTTGCACCCTCTTATCGGGTGAAATGGAAGTAAAATATCGGTTGATAACCGCAATGGCACCACTTTCGCGCAAGGTGAACAGCAAAGTAAGAGCGCCGAAAACAATAAGCAAAATCTTAAATGCTATCACAACCCCATTGAGCGAGGAGGCTGCTATCCAGTTCCAGTGCGTATTCCAAACGAATACGGCCAGCAACAGGGTAAGCAAAAAAGCCAGAGGCATGGCACGGGTAGCAGGCTGACGCAATCCTGCCATCAAAATAAATATCAAAGCTATGGGTAAAGCAGCAAGCAATGCAAAAATTCCGTCTGACATAATTTTACAGTTTACAGGTTGTCATTATATAGTAGAGGAATCCATCTCCGACAATTATTATAGTTTTTATGCTGAAACAGTAATCAAACGCATTTTCTGTTCATTGGTTCAGAGCTAAGCACACAAGAGTGTTAAACGAGTACGTTTTTTTGCACAAGTCCTGAACGATCTGACTTTTTATTGGTTCTGAAGCCCTTACAAAAAATAAGGCTTATGTGTTATTAATTTTGAATCCACTCTGAAAAGTCAGTTGTCCACGAACCGGAGCTCGGGGAAGTAAGTTGCACCAATTTACACGAACTCAAATAACTGAAAAACAGTCATCCGAAAGATGTAGAATTAAAACGAAGCGAAGTTTGGCTTAGCCAGTTACCGAAATCGGGTTTTCTGAGCAGACTCATTTAAAAAAATAATTCATAAAGTCACAAAACGCTGTTTTTCTATGCGTTACAACCCAAATAAAATTTACCTGGAAGCCTGATCGCTGCCCTGTCCGCCTTATTTGTATCCGGTCTAATTAAATGCAAAA
>SLPR01000103.1 GCA_007131895.1 Bacteroidales bacterium
ATTCCTAAAAAAATTTGCAATATTTTTAAAACAACAATTTGGTGCTTAACTTCTTACGAAATTTCAGACTTCTTTCGGTTTTATTTTTCTTTTGCTTTGTCATTTTCTCCGGGTCAGTCTCTTTTTCCCTGGCCCTGAATTCTTTAATGATCAACGATACGGTACCTGGTTTTGATCTTGTTCCCGATACTACCGGGCAGGTTGTTCAACCCATACCTCCAAATTCGGGTGCCACCCCGGCCGACTATCAGTTTGACGACCCCCCTCGCAACACCATTATTCTCAACGAACCTGATAATATTACCACCGAAATACACTACGATCCTCAAACCAACCAGTATTACAAGGTGCGCAAAATGAATGGTCGGGTAATAGGCAGACCCCAATACATCACTTTTGAAGATTATCTTCAGTATGATATGGATGACGCTCTCAGGCGTTACTGGCATGAAAAATCGCAGCCGCAGGCTTTCGAGAGACAGGATGGTATTATCCCGCAGATTTATGTCGGGGGTGAGGTTTTTGACAGGATTTTCGGGGGAAGCACCATTGATATCAGACCTACAGGATCTGCCGAGCTCATTTTTGGTGTTCTGTCCAACAGGCGTGAAGACCCTCAGCTGGATGAAAGGAGGAGACAACAAACCAATTTTGATTTCCAGCAAAAAATACAACTCTCGGTTCAGGCAAAAATTGGCGAAAAAATAGAGATCCAAACCAACTATAATACGGAAGCCAGCTTTGACTTTGAAAACAAGATGAAACTGGAATACAGGGGGGATGAAGATGAAATTCTGCAGCTTATAGAAGCCGGTGATGTTACCCTCCCTTTGCCCGGAACGCTAATTTCCGGCAACCAGGGACTTTTTGGTTTTAAGACGCAGTTGCGATTTGGACATACTACCATTACCAGTGTTTTTTCCCAGCAACGAACAGAGTCCCGCTCTATAGAAGTGCAGGGTGGCGCCCAAACCACCGAATATGAATTCAAAGCTGATGAATATGAGGAAAACAGGCACTATTTCATTGCGCACTATTTTCGCGACAATTATGATGAAGCCCTTTCAACGCTCCCCATTGTAGGCTCCAATGTTATCATCAACAAAATGGAGGTGTGGATAACCAATATTGGCGCTGCCACCGATGACAACCGTAATATTGTTGCTTTTGCTGATTTGGGAGAATCCAATCCTCATAATCAGGCCCTGGGTTCCGGTACAGGCCCTCAGCCTGCCAATTCCTCCAATAATCTGTACACCGAAATGCAGGATTCACCCATTCGCAATATTTCGCAGGTAAACAGTTATCTTGGAATGCGACCGGAGGGGTTTAGTGCCGGAGGGGATTATGAAAATATTGAAAACGCCCGCCGATTGAGGGACAATGAATACACCTACAATTCACAACTTGGGTTCATTTCACTGAACCAGACTGTAAGCCCTGACCATGTGCTGGCTGTTGCTTTTGAATATACCATAATTGGTGACGACCGGATCTACCAGGTGGGTGAGTTTTCCAACGAGGTAGCAGCACCCAACTCTCTCATAGTAAAACTGCTTAAAAGTACAACCATTGATACCCGTCACCCCAGATGGGATTTGATGATGAAAAACGTATACAATATTGGTGCGTTCCAAATCAACCGCGATGATTTCCGGCTCAATATTCTTTATGAAGACGAAGAGCTGGGTGTTCCCATCGGTTTTCTCAACGAAGGCCCTGTAGAAGGACAACCCCTGATCAGGGTCATGGGGCTTGACCGGCTCAATACACAACTGGATGCCACTCCCGACGGTGTTTTCGACTTTATTGACAACGCTGCAAGACAGGGAGGGACCATACAATCCTCCAATGGAAGGGTCTACTTTCCGGTAGTGGAACCCTTTGGGTCTCACTTACGAAAAATGCTTGTTGATCCTGAACTGGGAGACAAGTACGCCTTTGACTCCCTGTATACCACAACCCGATACAGGGCCCAGCAATTTCCCGAACAAAACCGCTTCTTCATTGAGGGGCGCTATAAATCTGCGTCCGGCTCAGAAATAGCCCTTAATGCCATCAATGTTCCCCCGGGATCTGTGGTGGTAACTGCCGGTGGCGTACCCCTTACCGAAAACGTGGATTATACCGTTGACTATACCCTGGGAAGGGTTCGGATCATCAATGAGGGAATTCTCAATTCGGGTACGCCCATCAGAATATCCCTGGAAAGCTCCAGTCTTTTCAACATTCAGACCAAAACACTGATGGGTACCCACGTGGATCACCGGGTAAATGAAAACCTGAGCCTGGGGGCTACCATCATGCGATTGTCAGAAAGACCTTTGACCCAAAAAGTAAACTATGGCGACGAGCCCATTGCCAACACCATCTGGGGTTTAAATGCCACTTACCAGACAGAGTCGTTGTTTTTAACGCGAATGCTCGACAAACTTCCCTTTTATTCTACCACGGCCCCTTCGCGTATTACGTTCGTGGGGGAATTTGCTCACCTGATTCCGGGGCACTCCCGCCTGATCGGAAGTGCAGGAACCGCCTACATTGATGACTTTGAAGCCAGCAAGTCTACCATCGATATGCGTAATGTGCATTCATGGTCTATTGCCAGTACTCCCCAGTTCCAAACCCAACCGGGTATGTTTCCCGAAGGGGCTCCCGGAACCGGGCTTGCTTTCCGTTACAACAACGCCAGACTTGCCTGGTATATCATTGACAGGCTCTTCTGGGACAATAACAATCTTACTCCTTCCCACATACGCAACGACCCCGATCAGCAATCCAATCATTATGTTCGTGAGGTGAGGGAAAATGAAATCTGGCCCAATAAAGACAACCCATCCGGAATTCCGGCGGCCATTCCCGTGTTGAACCTCGCCTATTACCCCAGTGAAAGGGGTATGTACAATTATGATGTTTTGCCTTCTTCATACAGTGCAGGTATGGCTCAGGATGGAAGTCTCAATAATCCTGCCAGCCGCTGGGGGGGTATCATGAGGCCTATGCAAAATACCGATTTCGAATCTTCCAACATAGAGTACATCACTTTCTGGATGCTCGATCCTTTTATTTATGATGAAGACCACAAGGGGGGAGATTTATATTTCAACCTGGGAGATGTTTCTGAAGATGTATTGCGCGACGGAAGAAAAGCTTTTGAAAACGGACTTCCTACCTCAGATGAGGTTGTAAATGTTGATACGACTATCTGGGGGCGTGTGCCTACGGTACAATCTATCGTTAACGCTTTCGACAATAATCCCACGGCACGTGAATTTCAGGATATCGGACTTGACGGTCTCAACACAGAAGACGAGAGAGATTTTTTTGAGGATGATTTTCTAGCCTTAATCCGTGACCTTTATGGAGAGAATTCCGAAGCGTATAGATTGGCATGGGAAGATCCATCTGCTGATAACTTCCAGTATTTCAGGGGTTCTGAGCTGGATCAGGAACAAGTAGAGATACTTGATCGATACAAAAGGTTCAACGGGATGGAAGGTAACAGTCCCACTTCTGATATGTCGCCCGAGCCCTATCCCACGCAGGCAACCAACCTTCCCAATACAGAAGATATCAATCAGGACGGAACCCTCAATGAAGCTGAAAGATACTGGCAGTACAGGGTGAGTTTAAGACCCGAAGATATGGTGGTAGGGCAGAATTATATTACAGATGTAATGGAAGCCAGGGTTACCCTGAAAAACCGTGAGAATGAAGTGGTAAAATGGTATCAGTTTAAAATTCCGCTTCGCGACCCTAACAGGCAAGCCATCAATAATATCCAGGATTTCAAATCCATCCGTTTTATGAGGATGTTGATGAAGGATTTCGAAGAACCCATTTTTCTTCGCTTTGCCACACTGGAGCTTGTTCGCGGAAACTGGAGAACCTTTGACCGGTCCCTCACAGCTCCCGGAGAGTATGTGCCTGATAACAACGCTGACACCTCTTTTGAAGTGTTTACAGTTAATATTGAGGAAAACGGAACCCGTACCCCCATTCCTTATGTTCTGCCTCCCGGCATTGAGCGTGAACAGGATTTGGGAACAACCTCTTTGCAGATGAGAAATGAGCAATCTCTTGCCATGCGGGTTAATGAGCTCAAAGATGGAGATGCCAGAGCAGTCTATAAAACCGCCGATCTTGATATGAGGCAATACCGTCGCCTGAAAATGTTTGCCCATACCGAGGCGTTTGGAGATGAGCTGGCATTGAGAGATAACGATCTTACTGTTTTTATCCGTTTGGGATCTGATTTTACCAACAACTATTATGAGTACGAAGTACCCATGAAAGTTACCCCGTGGGGTTCAGGCCCTAATCCTAATCTGGTATGGCCCGAAGACAATAATTTTGATGTTGAACTTGAAAAATTAACCAACCTGAAGCTTACCCGAAACGTTCTTTCCAGGGAGACTTCCAGTGGTGTAAACCTGAATACCCCCTATTCAGAGTACGATGGTGATAACAAAATGACGGTTATAGGTACACCCACGCTGAGCAATGTAAGGGTGATTATGATTGGTATCCGTAATCCCAGAAGGTCTTTCAATACCCCTGACGATGACGGACTGGCGAAATCTGCCGAAATTTGGGTGAATGAGCTGAGGCTCTATGAGTTTGAAGATCAGGGTGGATGGGCTGCCACGGGTCGTGTCAATGCACAGCTTGCCGACCTGGGTAATCTTACCCTGGTAGGGTTTACAAGCACCCCGGGTTTTGGAAGTATAGAGCAAAAAGTAAACGACAGAAGCAAGGAATTTGTCAGGTCATACGACATTGCATCTAACCTGGAACTTGGAAAATTCTTCCCTGAAAATTTTGGTCTGAGAATTCCTTTCCACTTCAGTTTCTCGGAATCTTTTACCGATCCTCAGTACAACCCGTTAAACCCTGATATCCTTTTCAAGGATGATTTGGATTCTTATGAGTCAGAAGCCCAGAGAGATTCAGTAAGAACCCTGGCAACGGATTATATTCGAAGGAAAAACTTCAACTTTAGTAATGTCGGAAAAAGCAGGCTAACCCCCGGAGGCAGCAACAGGTTTTACAGCATCGAAAACTTCGATTTCACCTATTCTTATGCCGAAATATTTGCACGAAATATTGATATTGAATACGATGTTCAGAAGTTATGGCGCGGTGCCATTGGCTATAACTGGCAAATTACCCCAAAAAATGTTACACCTTTTTCCGGGGTCACACTTTTCTCAGCCAATGCGCTGAGGATAGTAAGGGATTTTAACTTCTATTACCTGCCACGTATGGTTTCTTTGAGAACCAACATGAACAGGGGATACGGTGAATCTTTGATGCGTGATAAGAGTCAATACCAGATTGTTATAGAACCCAACTATGTAAAAACCTTTTCCTGGGACAGGTTGTATGATGTACGCTGGGACTTAACCCGTGCGCTTAAACTTGAGTTTCAGGCCACCAACAATGCCCGTATTGATGAACCCCCGGGAAGGGTAAACAGAAATGATGAGAACTATGGTCATATGCGGGATTCTATCCTTGGTAACATCCGAAGCTTCGGAAGAAACACGTTTTATACTCATCGTGCCAACCTTACCTACAATGTTCCCATTAACAAGCTTCCAATGCTTGACTGGGTAACGGCCAATGCCGGTTATACCGCCAATTACGACTGGCAGGCGGCTCCTCTTGCCGCAGCGCAGCTTGGCAATACCATTGAAAATGCCAATACAAAAAGGCTCAATGTCAATGCAAATTTTGTAAACCTGTATAACAAGGTAAACTTTTTGCGTGAAATCAACCAGAAGGGTATGGCTCGCGCCCCCCAACGTGGCCAGCAACAGCGACCCGGGCAGCAACAGCAACAAACTGCTCAGAATGATGATGAGAGACCGAATTACTTTAAAAAGACGTATGAAAGCTTATTCAGGGTGTTGATGGGATTCCGCAATTTCAGTGTCAATTATTCTGAAACCAATGGTACCCGTTTACCCGGGTTCCGGCAATCACCCTCTCTGATGGGAATGGACTGGGATTTAGATCAGAGCGGTTATGGTGCTCCGGGCCTTGGCTTCATTTTTGGCAGCCAGCAAGATATTCGTGACAATGCTATCAGATATAACTGGATAACCGACGACCCAATGCTCAACCAGGCATACATCAACAATTACACCCAAAATATTTCTGCCCGCTCACAATTTGAACCTATCCCCAATCTCAGGATTGAGTTTACCGCGCTCAGAAATTATGCCCGCTCGCATTCTGAGTATTTCAAAGCAGATGAAGGTATCTTCGCTTCTTTCAGCCCGCAAACTACCGGAAATTTCAGTATTTCATTTCTTTCTATTTCCTCTGCTTTTGAAGGTACAGATGATGATTACACATCGGCGGCATTTGAAAACTTTAAAGAATACCGGTTGATAATCGCCCAGAGATTATTTGATGAGAACCCTAATGCTACCTTTATTGAAAATCCATTTGAAGAATATTTTGATGATGGCTTCCCCGAGGGTTATGGCCCCACATCGCAGGATGTTTTGATCCCTGCCTTTATGGCGGCATATGCCGGATGGGATCCCTCAAGCTCCAAAACCAATCCGTTCCTTGATATCCCCATGCCCAACTGGCGCCTCACATATGACGGTTTAACGCGTATTGATCTATTGAAAAGATATTTTAAGTCCATTACCATTGCCCATGGTTACCGCAGTACTTTTACGGTAGGATCTTACAGAAGCATCAGCCGCTATGAAGAATCTCCGGATTTTCCCGGTTTTCCTTCTGCATTGGATAACAGAGGCAATTTTATCCCGGAGTATGAGATTGGACAAGTTAGTATTAACGAGCAGTTCAGTCCGCTTATCAGTTTTGATATGACCTGGGTAAACAGCCTGATGACACGACTGGAATACCGCAGTTCGAGAAATATAGGATTGAGTTTTGCCAATAACCAGGTAACAGATGTTAAGTCGCGCGAAATTGTCATCGGCACCGGCTATCGTTTCCAGGATCTTGCATTTAACCTTGCGCAAGGAAACAATACGCAGCGTATACAGAGCGATCTGGTGTTGCGCCTCGATCTTTCTTTCCGGAGAAACATGACCGTATTGAGAAAGATTATTGAAGAGGTCGATGTAATTTCGGCAGGACAAAACTCCATGGGGATCAACTTCTCGGCCGATTACCAGGTGAGTCCAAGGGTGAATATGCGATTGTTCTATGACAGAAACATGACCAATCCGTTTGTTTCCAATCAGTTTCCGACGTCCAATACCCACGCCGGATTTAGTTTCAGGTTTATGCTGATGTAATAAAAGTCTTTTCGCAGGCAACTTGAAAACAGATAGGTTTTGCCATAGCTATGCCAGGGGAAAACCTTTATCTCTTTGGGACCTCCCCTATAATGTCAAAACAGGAAGAGAAAGAGAAGTTATTCTTAAAGTTTATCAGCTCTTCTATCACACTTACAGGTGGTAAGTCCATAAGAGGACTTATCCTTGTGTCCTGTTCAACTTTTATTTCACGCATCACAAGATGCTGGTCGATGTAAAGCACTTCCATTAAAGGATATATCTCCCTGATGACTTCTGCTATCTCTGCAATGGAAAGGTTCTTGTCAGAAAGGTTGTAAATGCCTGAAGGCAGGCAGAATGAATCTCCCAAAAGGTTGTGTAAGACCCTTACGACTTTGTCGATGTGTATAAACGCCCTTGTTTGTTGTCCGTTTCCGTTGATTTGGATCCGGCCCATAAAGTTTACTTCAAACATGAACCTGTTGATCACCGCGTCGAATCTCACACTGGGGCTATAGCCATATACATTGCCACAGCGAATGATATAGGTGTCTATTTTGTCCATCAGGCGTTCCACATGTTTCTCACCTCTTAATTTACTGCTGCCATAGAAGGTTCTGGGCTCAGGGGGTGTTTGCGCATGGATCAACTCATCCTGTGCTCCGTATACGGAAGTAGTACTGAGATATACAAATTTTTTGACATTACTTTCTTCCAGCGCGTAAACAAGTTCGGCTGTACCCCAATGATTAACCTGTTCGAAAAGGTGTGAGTTTTCAGTGGCATAGGGAGTGGAAACAATGGCTGCCAGATGATAAACGATATCAATGTCTTCAAGTTCTCTTCGGATTTTGCGGGAGTCAAGCAATTCTCCGTTTACAAACTGCAGTTTTCGTGGTTCAAACCGGTTATCCAGAAAAAGATTATAGTTCTTTCGGCTAAGGTTGTCATAAACAGTAATTTTTTCAATTGCCGGGTTTTTTAATAATTGAAAAACCAGTTCGTTGCCGATATAACCGGCTCCACCTGTAATTAAAACCTTCATTTGTTTACATTTAAAAATTCTTACCAACCGCTCCGAAGGTATAGGGAACGATTATGTTATTGATTATGGCTGTTGCAACAGGTCTTTTCAATGTGCAGGCCACATTCAGTCTTTTTCATGCCAAACCATCTTCCCTGCCTGTTGTCATTAGCTTGCACAGGCCTGGTGCATGGCTCACACCCTATGCTTTTATAGCCCGATATCTCAAGCGGATGAGGAGGTATGTTGTGCTTAAGCAGGTACTCGTCAATGTCTTCCCGGGTCCAGTTCAACAAGGGGTGATACCTTACTGTTTTGCTACCGGTAGGTTCAAATTCCGAAAGATTATTTCGGTAAGAGCTCTGCTCTGCTCGTATGCCGTTTATCCAGATGTCATATTCTGAAAGTAGTCCCTCAATAGGCTGTACCTTGTTTAAATAGCAACAATAATCGGGGTCAAAGGTAAATAAAAGATTGCCTGCGGCATCTCTTTGAAGGTGTTTTGAGACCAGCGGTTTTAGATCAATGACCCTCAATCCCAGAATTGACGCGATATTATTTTTATGAACAATGGTTTCCGGAAAATGATAACCTGTGTCTATAAAATAAACCGGTAACTCTGGCACCGTAATGCTTATCAGGTGCAGCAATACGTTGCTTTGGCTTTGAAAGGAAGAGGTTGCAAACATACTCTTTCCTTCCTGTTTAAGCCGCTTCAGTGTATTTATGATGGGTTTTACAGACATTCCCTTTATGGATATTAGATAAATACAATTTCCGTAATAAAGCTTCCAAAGAGTCGGTTTGCAGATGGACTTTAGTTGTTACCTTTGCAAAGGTAAATGAATGCAGGTAAATCAACAAAATTACATTTGATTTTGTTGATATGTAATGTACTAAAGTTTCGGCTTATTGCAGCCTCGTGAGCATCTACCTGCAAGGTTGCCGGAAAAATGGCGGTATAGATCCTGTTAATGTTATGAATACTAATGGAACCTACTCTAAACGAATATGATATAATTCCTCTGGAAGGATGGTTAAAGCCAAAGTGCCGGCCCTTGCTAATCAGTGGTCCATGTAGTGCAGAGAGCAGGGAACAGATCCTTGCTACTGCTGCCCAACTTCATAAAACCGGACTGGTTTCAGCCTTCAGGAGTGGGGTATGGAAGCCACGTTCACGCCCCAGCAGCTTTGAAGGTCATGGCGAAATTGCATTAAAATGGCTCGCAGAAGTTAAGGAAAAGTATGGTTTCCCGCTGGCTGTGGAAGTGGCCACCCCAAAGCATGTGGAGGCTTGTTTGAAAGCAGGTATAGATATTTTATGGGTTGGTGCCCGCACAAGCGTTAATCCTTTTTCTATCCAGGAGCTTGCTGATGCCTTGCGTGGTGTGGATGTGCCTGTTATGATCAAAAACCCCCTCAACCCTGATCTTTCTCTTTGGATGGGTGTAATTGAGCGGTTTTATATGAGTGGGATCAATAAACTTGCCGCGGTTCACAGGGGTTTCAACACCTATGAAAAAACAAGGTATCGCAACGAGCCCCTGTGGGACATCCCGGTAAAACTAAAGAGCAATTTTCCTCAACTCCCTGTCCTTTGTGACCCCAGTCATATTGCCGGTAAAAGATCTCTGCTTCATGAAGTTATTCAGCAAGCGCTGTTGCTGGATGCGGATGGCTTTATGATTGAGTCTCATCATAATCCTTTGGTTGCCCTTACAGACGCTGCACAGCAGGTAACACCAGGGGAGCTCAAAAAACTTGTAGAAAAACTGAAAATCCCGGTAAAGTATGAAGAGAATCCTTGTAAGGAAATGGAAATCCTGAGAAACCGGGTTGATGAGCTCGATAAGATGCTAATCAATACTTTGTCTCAAAGAATGAACGTCGTGGACGATATGGCACATATCAAGAAAGAATGTGAAATGACGGTATTGCAAATCAAACGTTGGAAAACCATCATGGAGACAAGAACAGCTTACGGCGTTGAAAAAGGGTTGAGCAAGGAGTTTCTCGAGAGTTTCCTGGATTTAATTCACAAAGAAAGCATTAAAATACAGTCAAAAATCATTACCTAAGGTCATTTTCACCGGTCGGCTTTTATTGTACCGGAGAAAACCATGGCAACATATAAAAATAGCAACAGATGAGTAAAACACCCTTAACAGAACTGGGAGAATTCGGATTGATTGACCGGTTGACAAAGAAAATAAAACACTATCATAAAGAAACCCTCAAAGGGGTTGGAGACGATACTGCAGTGATAGGCACCGATGGTGAGCAAAACAATTTGCTGACCAAGGATTTGCTTATAGAAGGAGTGCATTTTAACCTCATGTACACTCCCTTGAAACATCTTGGATACAAATCCATTGCTGTTAATTTGTCGGATATTTATGCCATGAATGGAAAACCAACTCATGTTATCATAGGCATCGCTGTTTCAAGCAAGTTTACTGTTGAAGCTCTTGAAGAGCTATACGAAGGAATGTTGCTGGCTTGTGAAAAATACCAGGTTGATATGGTAGGCGGAGATACCACCAGCAGTAAATCGGGACTATGTATTTCTGTAACTGCTATGGGGAAAGTGCAAAAAGACAGGATTGCCTACCGTTCGGGGGCACAGGATGGTGACCTGATATGTGTTAGCGGAGATCTGGGAGCTGCCTATGCCGGTTTGCTTATCCTGGAAAGGGAAAAAGAGGTATTCAAAGCCAACCCTGATGTGCAACCCGATATCAGCAGTTATAATTATGTGCTTGAAAGGCAGTTGAAACCTGAGCCCCGAAAAGATATCGTTGAGCTGCTTGAGGGGTTAAACATTATTCCTACCTCGCTCATTGACGTTAGTGATGGGCTGGCCTCAGAAATTTTGCATATTGCCAGATCTTCTGCGAAAGGTGCTGTAATTTATGAGGAGAAAATTCCGGTGGATATGCAAACTGCAGGGGTGGCGCATGAATTTAAAATCGATCCCACTACTTTTGCCCTTAATGGGGGAGAGGACTATGAGCTTCTCTTTACCATTCGCCAGTCTGACTATGAAAAAATCAAGGATGTTGAAAATGTCAGTATCATTGGTCACATTACAGAAAACCCAGCCCAGGCAGATATGGTTTCTTCATCAGGAAATATTGTAGAGTTGAAAGCACAGGGCTGGGACTCTTTAAGATAGAATGTTAGGTTTACAAAAAATACCCGATTTTGGCAAAGAAGAAATTTTATGTAGTGTGGGATGGTCATGAAACTGGCGTTTTTGCAACCTGGAAAGCTTGTGAAAAAGCAATCAAAAATTATCCTAACGCCAAATACAAATCATTTGAAAACGAGGTGCAGGCCAGGAAAGCGATCAATGAGCCTTTTTATAAGCACATTGGTAAGAATGCGGCTACTGCAGCACCCGCAAATCCCAATGCAGGCGGAGGACCCATAAAAGCAAGCATAGCCGTGGATGCGGCCTATAGCTCAGCCTCCACAAACATGGAATACCAGGGGGTATATACCGCTGACAATAGTGTGCTTTTCAAAATGGGTCCCCTTCCCAAAGGAACCAACAATGTGGGTGAGTTTCTGGCCATTGTGCATGCATTGGCCATGTGCAAACAAAAAAACATAAACCTGCCCATTTATACCGACAGCATGACGGCTATGGCATGGGTGCGCAATAAAAAGGCAAAGACTACACTACAGGAGGAGCCTGCCAATGAAAAGCTTTTCGATTATATTGATCGCGCCGAAAACTGGCTGAAACAAAATACCTGGACCAATAAAATCCTCAAGTGGGATACAAAAAACTGGGGCGAAATACCTGCCGATTTCGGGAGGAAATAAATCAGGCAACTGATTGTGCTTGCAATAAACTCATTGTGCTCTGATTTCTATGTGCCTGTTAAACGCGTTTATCAATGTCCGTTTCTCACAGTTGTAATTTTGTTATGCAGTTCTTGATATCTTAAACTCAAGTTAAATTGAGCTCAATTGGAATTACTTTGATTGATTAATCCTGGTAAAAAAGAAAATATCTATTGCCGTCGTGCTTTAGCCGACGGTTTAAAGGAGGCAGTAAACAAAAAGCGCTGTGCAGAAGCCATGAGAGATGAGGGACATTTGAGGACAGCGCTTTTTTTGCGCTTTCTTGCCAGTTGTAAAAATTTTGTGCTGTTCTTGATATCTTAAACTCAAGTTAAATTGATCTCAATTGGAATTACTTTGATTGATTAATCCTGGTAAAAAAGAAAATATCTATTGCCGTCGTGCTTTAGCCGACGGTTTGAAGTAGGCAGTAAACAAAAAGCGCTGTGCAGAAGCCATGAGAGATGAGGGGCATTTGAGGACAGCGCAATTACTTCTCAGGGTTGAGAAAGATGCAAATGTATAATTAAATGATTCTTTAAAAGTTTAGGGATGAACCATTTTGCAGACCGGGTTATTGAATTCAATGAATCTTTACAGCTTGATGCTGAACTACCTGCAGGAATAAGGGTTATGAATCCTTTCAGTGAAAATCCTGAAGCACTGAGGGTTTCGTCAGCTTTCTACCGTAAGTTTTACAATGACAATTATCAGCGACGGCTTATTCTGGCTATAAACCCGGGTCGTTTTGGAGCCGGTGTTACAGGAATTCCCTTCACCGACACCAAGCGACTTACCGAAAAATGCGGATTGCGAATCAGGGATGTGTCAACGCATGAGCCCTCTTCGGTTTTTGTCTATCAGGTCATTGAAGCCTATGGGGGCGTTGAGAAATTTTTCCGGGATTTTTACATTAACTCTATATGTCCGCTGGGGTTTGTCAAAGAAAACAGCAAAGGCAGAGAAGTAAACTATAACTATTACGACAGCAAAGAACTGCAGGAAATTGTGATCCCGTTTGCCGTTGAGTCCATTCGTGCATATATAGCAGCCGGTTGCAAAACGGACGTTTGCTTTTGTATGGGGACAGGAAAAAACTAC
>SLPR01000358.1 GCA_007131895.1 Bacteroidales bacterium
AACGTAAAAGCCATACAAATGCATAAATTTCATGATTTCACTTCTTAATACCACATTCGTTCAGTCTCGTGATTTCACTTCGTTCAACTTCCTAACGCTACACTCAGCTTCAGTCTTTACCTTAGCCTCAACAAAAAACCGCGATCATTTTTCACAAAATAAACCGCGGTTAGAGTAGTCTTTTCAAAAATGCTCAGTTGATGATCATGGCATAAGACTGTTTTTTGTCTGTTGTGAGCACATTGAGTGCCCTGGAGTAACTCATAATATTGTTGACTACGCTCTCGGTGGGCTTTTCGTGTGGAATATTCTCCTGACACTGGTTAAAGATTTTTTCCATAATTTGCTCCATCTGTTTTTGAGAGAGATTTTTGTTTTCAACCATTTCTGATAGCAGGTCGATAATCATAGCCAAGTCATTTTCAATAGTAAAGGGTTGTTTCATCGACATTTCGTTAATTGAACCATAGATTTCACGAATATAACGCAATGAGCTTTTGATTTATTTTATACAGTGTTGTTAAAATGAAAAATATTCATTAAATGCCTTTCCAATGATAGTTAAATTCGTATTTTTGCGTGGTTTACAATGCTGTCAATAACAAAATAAAGACGATAAAATGAATGTACATGAATATCAGGGTAAATCCCTTTTAAAAAAATACGGAGTACCTGTTCCTGAGGGGATAATGGTGAAAAGTCTTGCTGATGCGCTGGAAGCGGCCAAAAAGCTGAAAGAAATAACCGGTAGCGAAGTATGTGCTGTAAAAGCCCAGATACATGCCGGTGGTCGTGGAAAAGGTGGTGGCGTAAAAATTGCCAAATCACTGGATGATGTAAAAACCCACGCAGGAAATATCCTTGGCATGCAACTGATTACGCCCCAAACAGGACCTGAGGGAAAAAAGGTTAGTAAGCTGCTCATCGAACAAAACATTTATTATCCCGGCCCATCCGAACCTTCTGAAATATATATGAGTGTGTTGCTCAACAGGGCCACCTCACGCAATATGATCATGTACTCTCCCCGTGGTGGAATGGACATTGAAGCCGTTGCAGAAGAAACCCCCGAAGCCATTTTTACCGAAGAAATTGATCCCAAAACCGGCATCATGCCTTACCAGTGCAGGCGCATTGCCTTTAACCTGGGCCTGAGTGGAGATGCTTTCAAAAGTTTGGTGAAGTTTATCCCCAAACTTTACAATGCCTATGTAAAAAACGACTGCACATTACTGGAAATCAATCCTCTATTCAAAACGGCCGACGACAAAATCCTGGTAGCCGATTGCAAAATGAGCATTGATGGCAATGCTTTGTTCCGTCATTCGGAGATTATCGAAATGCGCGATTTGCTGGAAGAAGACCCCATGGAAGTGGAGGCAGGTAAATACGACCTGAATTTTGTGAAACTCGATGGCAACGTGGGTTGCATGGTAAACGGTGCCGGTCTGGCCATGGCTACCATGGACATTATCAAGCTTTCCGGCGGTGACCCGGCCAACTTCCTCGATGTGGGCGGTTCAGCCAATGCCAAACGGGTAGAAGAAGCCTTCCGTATTATCCTCAAAGACCCCAACGTAAAAGCCATCCTGGTGAACATATTTGGTGGAATTGTACGTTGCGACCGCGTGGCGCAAGGTATTGTGGATGCCTATAAAAACATTGGCGAAATAAATATCCCTATCATTGTAAGATTGCAGGGAACCAATGCCGAGGAAGCCAAACAAATCATTGACGAATCCGGCCTGAAAGTTAAATCAGCCATTTTGCTCAAAGAAGCAGCACAGCTGGTTACCGAAGTACTGGCATAAGAATAAACCAAACATAACATTAACAGTTTAAGCAATATTTGCCGGTTTAGGTTTTTAGCACTTTGAAGGGTTAAAGGTTTTGAAAGATAAACCTTTAATCCTTTAAAATGGTTACCTGTACTGGCTGACAATCTTTCATTCATCCTAACAAAACACTTTTATGAAAACCACCATATTCAAAGAAAAACACGAAGCCATGGGGGGCAAAATGGTTCCCTTTGCAGGATTTATCATGCCCGTGCAGTTTGAAGGCATCAATATTGAACACCAGACCGTTAGAGAAGCGGTGGGTGTATTCGATGTATCGCATATGGGCGAAATCTGGGTGGAAGGGCCCAAAGCATACGAGCTGGTGCAAAGAGTAAGCTCCAACGATATTGCTGTTCTGGACGAAGGCAAGGTGCAATACACCTGCTTCCCTAACGACAAGGGTGGCATCGTGGACGACTTCCTGGTGTACCACTTCTCACGCGAGAAATACCTGTTGGTAGTGAATGCTTCCAACATCGACAAAGATTTCAACTGGCTGCAGGAGCAAAACAAATCCATTGGCGCCACCCTCCGCAATGCATCGGATGAAACCGCTCAGCTGGCCGTTCAGGGTCCTCTGGCAATGAAAGCCATGCAGAAACTTACCGATGAGCCCATTGAGGACATGACATTTTACACCTACAAAGTGTTGGAATTTGCAGGCGTTAAAGATGTATTGCTCTCCACCACCGGATACACCGGAGCAGGAGGTTGCGAAATATATTTCCCCAATGATGCCGGACTACAAATTTACGAAGCCGTAATGGAAGCCGGGAAAGAATTCGGCATCAAGCCCATTGGTCTGGCAGCGCGCGATACGCTGAGACTGGAAATGGGATTCTGCCTCTATGGCAATGATATCGATGATACCACTTCTCCCATTGAAGCAGGATTGGGTTGGATAACCAAGTTTACCGAAGGAAACAACTTCGTTAACCGCGAAAACATCGAAAAGCAAAAACAAGAGGGTGTAAGCCGCAAACTCATTGGTTTCGAACTGCTGGACAAAGGGATTGCCCGTCAGCACTACCCCATTGTGGATGCTGAAGGAAACAACATCGGAGAAGTAACCTCCGGCACCATGTCTCCCTCGCTGAAAAAAGCCATTGGCATGGGATACGTAAAACCCGAATTCGCCAAATCCGGCACAGAGATTTTCATTGAAATCCGCGGCAAAGCCAACAAAGCGGTAGTGGTGAAAAGACCGTTTAAATAATGGTTAATGAATGGTTGTTTGTTAGCTGGGATTAGAGGTTCCAGGCTCGAATCAAAGTCAGAGCGAAGCCTGAAACCTCTAAACCCCAAACACTAAACTTCAAACTTTTCATTTTTCTCTTTTCACTTTTCTCTTTTCACTTTTCTCTAATCACTTTTCACTTAAAAAAAATGTACAGCGAACACGGCAAATACCCCATCGAAGTTTGTTTTTCACCACTATCGTGGCTATTGTATAAGCAGGACAATGCGGTGGTGATTGTAACGGATATCTTCAGGGCTACGACTGCTATGTGTGCGGCATTTCAGAACAAGGTAAAATCCATTATTCCCGTCGCAGAGATATCAGAAAGCATTGCTTACAAGGAAAAAGGGTACATTGTTTCGGGCGAACGGGATGGTAAAACGCTGGAATGCGCCGAGTTTGGCAATTCTCCTTTCAA
>SLPR01000074.1 GCA_007131895.1 Bacteroidales bacterium
TTCCCGGCATGATGGATGAGCCGGGTTCATTGGCAGGCAGGGAAAGTTCTCCCAATCCGCAGCGTGGTCCCGACCCCAGAAAACGGATGTCGTTGGCAATCTTCATCAGTGAAACAGCAATTTGCTTGAGCGCTCCGCTGGTTTCCACGATGGCATCATGAGCCGAAAGGGCTTCGAATTTGTTCAGTGCCGTGATAAAGGGGTGCTTTGTGAGGGCTGCAATTTCCGTGGCCACCTCTTTATCAAAGCCCTTTGGGGCATTGATTCCGGTTCCCACGGCTGTTCCCCCCAGAGCCAGTTCTCTTAAATGATCCAAAGTATGGGTCAGTGCTCTCAGCCCGTGCTCAAGCTGCGAAACGTAACCCGAAAACTCCTGCCCCAAAGTAAGGGGAGTTGCATCCATAAGATGTGTCCTGCCGATTTTCACTATGTCAGCAAAAACATCCGTTTTTTCCTGCAGGGCATCTTTGAGCGCTGTAAGAGATGGAATTGTGCTTTCCACGATAAGATTATAGGCAGCAATATGCATTGCCGTGGGGAAAGTATCGTTGGAGGACTGAGATTTGTTTACATGGTCGTTGGGATGGACCTTTTTCTGCAAATCGTCAAGCTTACCACCCATCAGCACAGAGGCACGGTTGGCAATAACCTCGTTAAGGTTCATATTCGACTGGGTCCCGGAGCCGGTTTGCCATACCACCAGGGGGAAGTTTCCTTCCAGTTTGCCATCCAGAATTTCATCGCAGGCATCCTGGATGGGTCCGGAAATATCGGGTTTCAGGACACCCATTTTCTGGTTGGTGATGGCACAGGCCTTTTTCAAAATGGCAAAAGCCTCTATAATTTCTTCGGGCATTTTTTCCGTGCCTATGCGGAAGTTTTGAATAGAGCGCTGGGTTTGTGCGCCCCAGTATTTATCGGCTGGAACCTCAATGGGTCCGAGGGAGTCTTTTTCCTGGCGTGTTTTCATTTTTAGGTTTTATATTTTAGAATGTACATTTTAGAGTTCAGATTTAAAAATCAGGAAGTTGCCATGATTAGATATGATTGTCCGTTATTTAAAACAAACGCAATATCTTGTTGGTTTACATGTTTTAGATTTTAACTTTTTGCTTTTCTCTCGTTTCTTCCCGTGCACTGTCATCAGCAGTGTGCAGTTAATTGCCATTGTTTCGCAGCGCCATTTGTCATTGCGTCTCTATTCGCGGGGTTCTGTTCATTGCCTGCCGACGATGTCACTTTACCCCGGGCTTTGTTGTATGAGCCTTTCAGGCTCAGTAATTTGGTTTCTATCCATTCAAAATTTATATTTCATAATCCACAATTTACTATTAACAATTAAAAGACTCTTTTATCTTTTCACTTTTATCTCTTCTCTTGCGCTGTCATTAGCATCAGGCTGTTAAACAAAATTTGTTTCGCAGCGCATTTGGTGTGTGCCGATCATCTGTACTAAAAAGGTTAGCGGTGCGCTGCACCTTTCAGCTCCTACCTCTTTTTCCGGACACCATTGATTAAATTTAGGTAAATATGTGCAAAGAGACAAGTTTTGGACTCAGATTTTACTTTTTTTAATGTCAGCGACGAATTGCCCGGGATTATAATTGAAGCAATAAGCGTATATTTGCAAAAAGAGAGCATTTCTATGGAGACTAACAGACAGAAAAGAATCAACAAGCTGCTTCAGAAAGATTTGGGAGAAATTTTCCAGCGGGAAGCCCCCAACCTTTTCCAGCGCGCCCTGATAACAGTAACACAGGTAAAAGTAACCACCGACCTTTCCATTGCCAAAGTTTACCTGAGTATTTTCGGGAAAGAGACCGAAACCGTTATGAAGCAGGTTCATCTGCATTCCAGCGAAATCCGCAAACAACTGGGCATGAGAATAAAAAACCAATTACGACAAGTACCCCAACTGCAGTTTTTTGTGGATGACAGCCTGGACTATATTGAGAACATTGAAAACCTGCTGAAACAATAACGCCTATCCATGAAGTATGATCCCATAAAGGCACGGCTGGGAAAAATTTTCAACCGTCATATTTTCCTGCGAAAACTGTTCTACTCATTGCTTGATCTATTGCTGCTAAGGGCCTGGCATGTGCATTATCAACTGAAAGATTTTTTCAGCCGCAACAAAAACAACCCCCTTATCAGGGTGCTGGATGCAGGAAGTGGATTTGGGCAATACAGCTGGTACATTGCCCGGAAAAACCCCAATTGGGAAATTCACGGGATAGAGCTTAAGGAAGAACAGGTGGAAGATTGCAATCAGTTTTTTGCCAAAACTTCCGCTCAAAAGGCTTCTTTCTTTACCGGCGATTTAACCCGCTATCAAAAACCTGAGGCTTACGACCTGGTGCTTTCCATTGATGTAATGGAACACATTGAAGAGGATGTAAAGGTTTTTGAAAATTTTCATGCTTCCATGCGCGCAGGGGGGATGCTTTTGATTAGCACGCCATCCGACCAGGGAGGTTCGGGAGTGGAGCACGAACACGATGAATCGTTTATAGAAGAACATGTGATAGACGGCTACGCTAAGGAAGAGATTACACGAAAACTCAAAAGTGCTGGATTTGAGAGTATCGAAGTAAGGTATACTTATGGTAAGCCCGGCAGCCTGTCGTGGAAGCTTTCCATGAAATATCCCATTCTGATGTTGGGAAAATCTGCAATTTTTTACCTGGTGCTTCCGTTATATTACCTGCTGGTATTTCCCTTTTGCATGATTCTCAATTACTTCGATGTAAGAAGAATCCATGCAACCGGAACCGGACTATTGGTAAAAGCATTCAAAAAATAACCCCAAAACACTATAGTTTGAACTTCCCCTTTTACATAGCCCGCAGGTATCTGTTTGCCAAAAAGTCGCAAACAGCCGTCAATGTTTTGAGCATTGTGGCTGTGGTGGGTGTAGCCGTGGGAACCATGGCCCTGGTGATTGTGCTTTCAGTTTTCAACGGCTTCGAAAAGCTGATTCTTTCGCTTTTCAACTCCTTCAATCCGGATATGGAAATCAGGCTTGCAGAGGGAAAAACCTTTGATTTTAATGAATTCCCGGCAGAAGAAATCAGAAACATCCCCGGTGTATTGTACCTGGGAGAAGTATTTGAAGAAACAGCGCTTATAACCCACAAGGACAAACAACATATTGTTACATTACGCGGCGTGGATGACAATTATCGCCATATTACAGGTCTGGATACCATGATTTGGCAGGGAAGCTATGATCTTCGGTCGGGCGATATGGAAAACCTCATCATAGGCCAGGGCGTGGCTATGGTGCTCAATGCCAGCATTCATGACTACCTTAATCCCTTTCATATCTACATACCCCGCAGAGGCCGTGTAACAACCATTCATCCTGCACAGGCTTTTAATGCCAGTACCCACTTCGCTTCGGGAGTGTTTTCAGTACAGTCAGAATTTGATATAGAGTATGTAATCGCACCCATATCCTTGTTGAGATATCTTACGGAATACGATCGAAAGGTAACTTCGGTAATGCTCTCGATTGATCCCAATGCCAATATCCGCCAAATACAGCGACAGATTGCCGAAATATCCGGAGAGGACTATATCGTCAGAAACAGGTTGCAACAGGAAGAGTTTTTGTACAAAATCATGCGGCAGGAAAAATGGGCTATATTCTTTATCCTGAGCTTTATATTGATGATTGCAGCATTTAACATTACCGGCAGCCTTACCATGCTGGTACTGGAGAAAAGAAAAGACATCAGAATTCTCTGGAGCATGGGCTGTTCTGTTAAAATATTGAAAAACATATTTCTCCATCAGGGAATGCTTATAGGGTTAGGAGGCGCTGGTATTGGAATATTCCTGGGAGCCCTGATAAGCTGGTTGCAAATGCAATTCGGCATGGTAGGGCTACAGGCCGATGGAACCTTTATCCTTGATGCTTATCCCGTCCAGATAAACCCCTGGGACTTTGTGCTTGTATTTTTTACGGTGTCACTCATTGGCATGATGGCTTCATTGGTGCCTGTTCAAAAAATTAAATCCTTTTTGCTGTCTTCAGGAAGTATTTAAAACTTTCCTGTCGGATTTATTCCCCCGCCTGTTTGTTAAATCCTGCAAATTACATAAACATACAAAAAAACAAAGGCTGTTGAAATATACTTTATTTCAGTATTAAATATAGCATATATCAAAACTTCTTTGTAAGTAAAATTTAATTTCATTATTTTTGTGGAATTGATTTTTTGAAAAAATACCGATCCAAAGTCTGAAAAACCCAAACATGCACACTGTTTTTACGTTTAATTTCCCATTCACAAAAAAACATTCCTCACTGCCTTCACATCTGTCTGCTTAGGTTAACGCCCGTTGACCCTTCTTTCAGCACCCCTGAAATGATCAGGGTCTCATTTGGTAAGAATAAAAATGCATCAAAAGGTTTTCGTCCAAAGGTCAAAACAAGTATTTCTAAACCCAAACAAATGAAGAGAAATTTATTATTTATCTGCAAAGGGGCAAAAAGTAATTTTTTGCATTGGCGGTTGTTAACCGTTTTTTTATTCATTTTCGCAATCAGTGCTTCTGCACAAAGCCCTGTCCGGTTAGAAGCAGCAAAAAGCATCACCGAGGTTAAAGAAAGCAACTTCCAAACCCTGAAAGTGCAGTATGCTTTTGATGAACTGCACACACTGGAAGTGAAAACAGAACATGGAACATTTAACGAACTGATGTTTCAAAACGCCTATTCGGTTGGCGAACTAGGCACACCCAAACTCCCAGCCGCCAAAAACCTCATTGAAATTCCCTTCGGAGCCACCGTGGAAGTTAGTGTTAAAAGTTATACCACCACAGAATACAAGCTGGCTGATTATGGCATTAAAAACGCATTGATGCCTGTTCAGCCCTCCATCAGAAAAGACCAGCAACCAGAAGATGTACCATTTGAATTTCAGCCGGAGGCTTACGCCAAAAGCAATTTCACCGAGAGAGAAATTGCGGAAGTAGAAGTACTGGGAGTTATGAGAGGCATGCGTCTTGCCAGGCTGGTGGTGTCACCGGTGCAATACAATCCTTCCACCGGTACAATCAGGGCTTACAATAATATTGAACTGGAAGTCAGCTTCAAAAATGCTGACATGGAACTGACCCAATATATCAAGGCATCCACCTGGTCGCCCTACTTCCAGGTTTTGGAAACCAGGGTATTGAACCCCCTTATGAACCGCGATATTTTCGACGATCATCCCGATCTGACCAAAAATCCCATTAAAATGCTCATCGTTTCGCATCGCGAATTTGAAGAGACGCTTGAACCTTATATTGAGTGGAAAACACAAATGGGATTCTATGTGCAGGTAGATTATACCGATGAAATCGGAACCACTGCAGCTGCCATCCAATCGCACATTCATGGCGTTTACAATGCTGCTACGCCCGAAGACCCTGCTCCAACTTTTGTTATCCTCGTGGGTGATGGAGGTAAAGTTCCTGCTTCTGCCATTGGCTCTTCATCCAACGTGGTTACGGACTTGTATTACGCCTCTGTTGATGGCGACTATTTTCCTGAAATGTACCATGGTCGTTTATCGGCCAGGAACGTGCAGGAGCTGCAAAACCAGATTGACAAGATTCTCTATTATGAAAAATATGAGTTTGATGACCCCTCTTACCTTGACGATGTAACCCTGATTGCCGGGCAAGACGGAACATGGAACCCCAGAATCGGGCAGCCCACAGTTCATTACGCAACACAAAATTATTTTAATGCAGCCCATGGTTTCAACAATGTGAATGCCTATCTGAACAGTTATTCAGGTTGCTACGACAATGACCGCATTTCCGTTAGCTTCATCAACTTTACCGCTCACTGCTCTTCCACATCATGGGCTGGTCCTTACCTTACCGTAACCAATGTGCACAACATGACCAACACAGGAAAATATCCTCTTGCTATTGGTAACTGCTGCCAGAGTTCCTTGTTCAGCCATCCTGAAAGTATTGGTGAAGCCTGGGTACGGGCTGCCAACAAAGGTGCTGTGGCTTATATCGGCTCAGCTCCCAACTCCTACTGGTTCGAGGATTTCTACTGGGCCGTGGGGGCATTCCCACTGCAGGGAACCAACAATGGTTATGTTCCCACAGCTGAGGAAACCACCCTGGGTGCATATGATGCTCCTTTTGTTTCTGATTACCTGGCCGTGGGTGCCATGAAGTTTGTGGGTAACCTGGCCGTTACCGAAGTGGATGTACAGAACTACCCGAGCCACTCCAGTCCGCTGTATTACTGGCAGGCATACCATACCTTCGGAGACCCTTCTACTTTTATTTACAAAACCCAGGGCTCCGATAATGAGGTTTCGCACTTGCCAATACTGCCAATTGGCCTTGACACCTATACTGTAGAAGCACTTCCGGGTTCATACGTAGCCATAAGTAAAGATGGCGTATTGCATGGCGCAGCCTTCGTGGATGAAAGTGGTGAAGTGGAAGTTCCCATTCAAGCAGTCCTTGACGGAGGTGATGTAATGATTGTGGTGACCAAGTCGCAATTTATTCCCTATATACAAATCATACCTGCAGCAGCCCTCGAAGGCCCCTTCGTGGTTCTTGACCATTACGATATAGATGGACAACCCACTTATAATGAAACCATTTCACTGGACGTAACCATCAAAAACGTAGGAGCAGACCCTGTGGGTACGGTTACTGCAACCCTGACCGGAACAGACCCCTATATCACCATTATCAACCCCGGCACAGTGGTTGAATTTGATGGTATGCAGGCTGGCGAAACAGGAAACACCTCCTTTATGGCCGGTGCTTTCGAACTGGAAATCAGCAAGAATGTTCCCAACAACCACCAGGCTACTTTTGCACTGAGTGTTACCGATGGAACCAGCGAGTGGGTTTCCAACCTCAGGATTACCGCTTTCGCTCCCGTATTTTCCATCAACCCGGATTATACGATGGATGAAGATGGTGATGGCAACGGACGCCTCGACCCGGGCGAATCTGCTGTTCTTACTTTTATGGTAACCAACAACGGCGGCGCCACTGCACTGAACCCCGCCTTTGAAATTACCGGAAACTCCCCATACCTGACCATAGAAAATGAAAACCAGGAATTGCCTGCCCTCAATGCAGGAGAAACCACTGAAGTCACTATCCTGGTGCATGCACATGGTGCTGCTGCAGAAGGAACTTCTGTAGACCTTGACCTGAACATTGAAGATGGCCATTTCTTTGCAACCCAAACCGAACTCATTATTGGCCAGGTTCCAGAGATGCAGGTTGGTAATGGCACAGGAGAATCTGTTCAATATCCTTTCTACAATTACTGGAAAGCCAATCGCTCGCAAATGCTTTATCTGAACAGTGAATTGGGAGCCGGTGAAAAAGTAATGAAAAAGTTAGGTTTCAACATTACACAGGTGGCTGATAACTACAAAGACCTTCCCAATTTCAAAATTCTGGTCAAGCACGTAGATATTTCCCAAATGCCCGCTTCTTTCGTGGATATGAGTGATGCTACCGAAGTATTCTCGGCTGATGTTTACAGCATGCCTGATAATACAGGATGGCACATTTGGGATATCGAAGACTTTGTGTATGACGGAGAGAGCAATCTAATGGTAGAAGTAATATGGGGGCAATTGGACCACTGGACTTTTACATTTTATAAAGTAGCTACTACAACCATGCCCAATGCTATGGTAAGCTTTGGTTATAGCGACTCCCAGGTAGTACCCGGCTACAATGGTAACTCTACAGCCCGTCCCAACCTGCACATTTCCTTCCAGGCAGAAGAAACTGAGCCTTCACAAACCATTACTTTCATTGCTAAAAATCCCGAAATGGAAGCGTTGGAAGAGGCTGCCATTAAAATCGGTTCTTACACCATGCTTACCAATGAAGCAGGAGAAGTCCAGATCAACCTTTTCCCCGGAAATTACCTTTTCAGTGCCATGGCAAAGGAATTTGATGATATTGTAGGAGGAGCGTTTTCTGTAGGCAGTGAGCCCCTGACCATCGAGGTAATTTTTGGTCATCAAAAAAGATATGCACACTTTGTAATCACGGATACATACGGAAATGAAGTCGAAGATGCCGTAATTACCTGTGAAGGCAATGAGCACAACCCCGGAGAATACCTCATTGATGATCTTGAGCCAGGTGCATATCAATACACCATCACCCGTAGCGGCTATTTTGACAAGGACGGTTCTTTTGAAATTACCGATCACAACCTTGAACTACATGTAACCCTTGTGCCTGATGGAACTTTTATTGAAAGTGTTTCGGAACAGGATGTGAGGATTTTCCCCAACCCTACCACCGGCAGAGTGAATGTAAGGATGAATGGTTTCAACTCTGAAACTTCTGTAAGACTGACCAATTATCATGGACAAACCTTGCAAACCCGCATCATGAATCCTCAGGGTGGTGAAAATCAATTTAACATCGATCTTGGTAACTATTCGGCAGGAATTTATTATCTTCGAATCGATTCCAGGGACATCGTGATCATCAAAAAGATTGTACTGCAATAACTTATAAAAAACTCCCCGGTCAGGGACTGCCCTGACCGGGACTTATCACTTACATGTTTATTAACCATTTATCATACATCATGAGAAAATTTACAACTACATTATTTGTTTTGTTTTTGGCCTTCATCAATATGTCCATGGCACAAAACAACTGGGTAGGCATTACCAGCAGTAAACCTGCTGAGGCCGGCATCCATTTATTGGAGAGCAACATCCAGCAAACCGGCATTCAGTTTTCAGTGGAAGGGTATTATGAACACACTCTTCGCACTCCACGCGGTTCAGAAATGATTCTTTCGCTCCAAAACGGCGTAAATATCACCGAAGCAGGTATGCCCGACCTGCCCAAGCTTTACACTACTATTATCATACCCGATTTGTATGAGATGGACGTTAAAGTTATCAGTTACAAATATGAAGAGTACAACAATATTGCCATCGCTCCCTCTAAAGGACATTTCACAAGGGATATCAGACCCGAAGACGTACCTTTTGTATATGGAGAAGCCTATAACGAAGATGCTTTCTGGCCGGGAGATCTGGCACAGCTGGAAGATCCTTTCATCATGAGGGACTTCCGCGGACAAACAGTTACCATCTTTCCTTTCCAGTACAACCCCGTTAGCCAGACCCTCAGGGTTTATACCGACATAGTGGTTGAAGTAAGCTCTACGGGTGAGCCCGGCCGCGATGCACTGGTTCGCAAGCGCGATGAAATAAACATTGAAAAAGATTTCGGATTTATTTATAATCGTTTCTTCCTGAACATGGAAGCTGCCAATAAAAACTACCAGGTACTGGAAGGTGAAGAAGGCAGCATGCTTATTATTGCCTATGACAACTTCATGGATGCCATGCAGCCTTTTGTTGACTGGAAACGCACCACGGGCCGCAAAACCGTTATGGTTCCCAAATCGGAAGTGGGCAACACACCAGCTGCCATCAAAAGTTATGTGCAAAACTACTACGATGAAAACCCCGATTTCGCACACCTGCTGCTTATAGGCGATGGTCCGCAGATTCCTCCCATGAGCGCCAGTGGCGGCCCTTCTGACAATGCTTACGGCTTCCTGGTGGGAACCAACAGCTACAACGATATTTTTGTAGGCCGTTTTTCAGCCGAAACCGTTGCCCATGTGGCAACACAGGTGGAAAGAATGATCCATTACGAAAGAGACCTGGATGAAACGGCTACATGGTTGAGCCGTGGTATGGGTGTTGCCCGTAACGAAGGTACAGGTGGTGGTCATAATGGGGGTGAAAACGATTATGTTCATATGGACTTTATTCGCGACACCCTGCTTAACTACACCTATACAGAAGTATTGAAAAGATACGACAACAATGTACCCGGCGTACCCAATACCAGCGCAGCACAGATGTCTGGCGACTTTAACGAAGGTATCGGCATCGTGAATTACTGTAACCACGGTCATACTACCGGCTGGTCAGTAGCCAGCTACAACATCAGCCATGTAAACCAGCTTACCAATGTAAACATGCTTCCCTTTATCTGGTCTGTAGCTTGTATAAATGGCAACTTTGTCAACAACTTCTGCTTCGCCGAGGCATGGCTCAGAGCCACTCATGAAGGAGAACCTACCGGTGCAATCGGAATGATGGCATCTACCATCAACCAGCTTTGGCAACCCCCCATGACCGGACAGGACGAAATGGTAACCCTGCTGGCGGAAAAGAGTATTTTCTCCAATGTCAATACGTATCAAAGAACTTTTGGTGGTTTGTCTATCAATGGAAGCATGGCCATGATTCCCGCCCACGGTAACGATGGCATCAACACACACCAGACCTGGGTTCTTTTTGGTGATCCTACCCTGAAGGTAAGAACAGACACCCCAACCCCCATATTTGCTTCTTACATTCCTGAGATCCTGATTGGGACATCAGCTTTCGAAGTTTCGGTATATGATGCCGAAGGTGCTACCGTTGCCCTTACCTACTATGATGAAACAGAAGAGGAGGTAGTGATTGTAGGTACCGGAGTAGTTGAAGGAGGAATGGTGACCGTAGTTTTTGACATACCTGTCATTGAACCCAATACCTTTACCCTGGCCATCATGGGCTTCAACAAAGTAACCTATATCAATGAAGAAATTGAGGTGAGCCCTCCCGATGGTCCTTATGTGATTTTTGATTATTTTGAAATTGATGACTCTCAAGGCAATAACAACAACCAGGCTGATTATGGTGAAACAATCTCCCTGAATGTAAGCCTGAAAAACGTTGGTATTGAGAAAGCCGAAAATGTAAGTGCTACCCTTACTACCGAAAACGAATTCGTTACCATTCTTAACAACGAGGCTAGCTGGGATGATATTGAAGCAGGAGAAGATGCTTTGACTCAGGGAGCCTTTATGATTGAAATTGCCGAAGACATACCGGATCAGGAAATAATCAGATTTGTGCTTGAAGCAACCGATGGAGATAAAACCTGGGCGTCCAACTTTTTTGTTACCGCCAATGCTCCCGTTCTTTCCATTGAAAGCCTGCTAATTGCAGCCCCGGAGGACAAATCAGTACTTCTGCTACCGGGCGAGGAAGCAAACTTGGTAATTTCTGTGGTTAACACAGGGCACGCTGCCAGCAAAGAGGTTTCCATTGATATGGTACCTCACAGCTTCCTGGTAATATCTCACACTCATGAAGCCCATGTTCTTTCTACCATTGAAGCAGGAGAAACAGCAGAAGCAATCTTTCATGTATCTGTACAGCCCATTATACCCCCTGCAAGCGTGGTAGATTTCTGGGTAGATGTGGTTTCTGGAACCACGCATATTGAGGAAGTATTCACTCTTCCTGTTGGAACTTCACCTGTTTATACCGATGGACACATCCCTTCTACCCACAGCTCCTCACCCAACACATCCACTCCGGCCCTGGAACCGGGATTGCTGGTTTTAAACAAACCAGCAGGTATTCCTATCGATTCGATTACAGTGGAGTACACCCTCACTTCTACCAGTGGTGCATGGTTAAGCGAGCAAAGATCCTACCTCAAATGTATTACCGAAGGAGGTACAACCGAACTTGCAATTAGCAGCGGACCCTCACAAAGCACCGGAGGAAGCCATAATTATGTAAGAACCCTCAACATCGCCAACAATATACACCCGGATTCTACCGAAGTCGCATTTGAACTGCATATCTTCAGAACCTGGGGTGGCTCAGGCTCAAATATTCAGTATCTCTATGGTGCCAACAACACATGGAAGGTCACCTTGCATTACGATGCTCCAACTCTCGATGTAGAGTTCAAAGTAACCAACCAGATGGGAGAAATCGTGGAAAATGCCGATGTGAGAATCGCTCATGTAACACAACCCACCAATGCAGCAGGAGAAACGCAATTCCAACTGCCCGAAGGTTTTTTCTATGTAAATGTACTTGCTGATGGACACAGACCTTTGCTTAATCAACCCATCACCGTTGACAAAGAAAACCTCAGCTTTGACATTGAACTCACCCGCGTATTTAATGTGACATTTGACATTACCAACAAATATTTTCACACCATCGAAAATGCTATAATCAGCATTGATGATCACACTTACGCTTCGGGACAATATGAAATCGATGACAAAGCACCCGGCTCTTACAACTTTACTGTTGTGGCCGACTACCACCATGACTATACAGGAAGTATTGAAATAGTTGACGAGGACATTTCCCTTGAGGTTGTTCTCCAACCTGACGGTACTAATATAGGAGAGTTGAACCCTTCCGGAATTCGTGTGTTCCCCAACCCCTTCACCAACCAGCTCAACCTTGAGATGGCAGAAGGCATCAAGGGAGATATCCAGGTAGTAGACGTACTGGGCAATTTGGTACTAACCAAAACCAGCGCATCAGGTTCTGCTACGCTCAACCTCGCACACCTGCCCGTGGGCAACTACTTCGTAAGAATCATCACCAGTGATAGAACCGAAGTATTTAAAGTAAGCCGGGTGATATAATCCCCCCTTACCTGAATTTTTTAAAGAACGACCATCCCAGAAGGGGTGGTCGTTTTTTTTTGCTAAGCGCAAATTAATTTCGTTGAGTTCCCCAAGGCTGAGCGGAATTTGCAATTCCGTTCTGATGGAACAACGGATCCGCCGGCCCCAGGCTAAATGTAATTTTTAAAAAAAACATCATCACCATTTTGGTAAGGGCATGAACTGCTGCTATACCCTTACTGCATTGTACAAGGCATTTGTCCGGGCCAGACTACAGCTCCGGTCCGGACTAAAAATAAAATCCAGGGATAATTCTTTTGGTCTAATCCCATGCATTCCTTTAGAGAAGAGCCTGAAGGCAAGTCTCACATGTAATAAACGAAACCTTAAAAAATAGTGGCAATAATCCTAAAGCCGCAGAGCGGCAACATTATGGCAGAATACAAAACGATATCCTCCTCACCCCCAGCCGCATAGCGGCGACATTATTCTGAAGTTTACAACTGAATCAACATTTTCGTAAGTGCATTAACTGCTGTCATACCCTCACCAGCAATGCACAAAACAATTGCCCAGGCAGGAATAAAGCTCCTGTCCATGGTAAAAATTCAACAACAAAATTAATTCTATTCAGATGAAACCTCCGTGATTAAGCATTAAACACACACGAGGATGATTACTTGGAAAACTAACTGTGAATCAAAGCTATAAAGGAA
>SLPR01000404.1 GCA_007131895.1 Bacteroidales bacterium
AATCCCAACCCCGATCCTTTTTCACCTTTAGTCCCGGGTTTGGTGGGTTGATTGGTCAGCCGAAAAAGATTTTCCCGCAATTGAGGTTCGATTCCCATGCCGCTATCTGAAACTACAAACAGCAAATCATCATCCTGCTTTTGCACAGAAATCTTAATATTGCCCTGATTATGAGTGTATTTAATGGCATTGGTAAGAAGATTTCTTAAAATAAACTTCAGCATCTCCTTATCAACCACGATATAATCATCATAATCAACATAGGTAATCGTGCTTATTCCTTTCCCGATATAAAGTTGTTCGCATGACAACACTACTTCTGCTACCACCACTCCGGGTTTAATTCTTTCCAAAGCCGGATAGATCAACCCTTTCTGCAATCTCGACCATTCCAGCAGATTCATTAACAGAGTATAGGTTTGCTCAGAAGCACTGAATATATTATGCGCATATTGCTGAATCTTCTCATGTGAGAATTCCGCTGCATTCTTCATCAGGATCTCACTGAAGCCAAGCAATACAACAAAAGGATTTCTCAGGTCATGGGCAATGATGGAAAATAACTTCTCTTTGGTGGCATTCAGATCCCGAAGTTCTGCATTGGCCTCATTGAGTTTGTTAAGGGTATTGACCAAAGTTTGCTTTTCCTTGAGGAGCTGTCTCTGCATGTTATTGATATCGCGGTTAAGATCATGAAGGATTTGGTTTTGACTCACCAGCTGACGGGCATCTACCCCGCCAACAATGAGCAATTCACCGTCTTTTTTGTAAACTTCAGCCTGTATGGACGCATTAACAGAATTAAGACTGCCGATGGTCAGAAATCCTGAAAATACCAATGACCCGGAGCCGGTTGATGCAGCGAGCGATTCAAACCGGGGATTCAGAATATTTTTCCAGGGTTCTTCTTCCTTAAAGAGGGAGGTCATGGCCGGATTGGCAAAAATCAATGATTTGTCGGCAGAGAACAAGGCGATGCAAAGAGAATTGTTTTGCATCAATGTTGCCATTAACTCATCTGACCAGGCAGGAAAAATCAAGGATAGGTCTTTTCGCATAACTAATGTGCTGTATATGGCGGCTCAAGGCTCTCTTGTGAAAGTTTGACAAAAACAGGAATATTGATTTGTATCCAGGTATAATAAGGCAAAATTTGCTGAAAAGACGCATTTGTTAATTCTTCCTGTAAAATAGTAATCCAGGAGTTTAACTGTGCCGCCCAGTAGCTGGTAGTAAAACCCCGGCTTCGGTAGGCTCTGAAAACCCACAAAATGGTTTCAACCAAAACCTCGCTATTGTGATGCTGAAAAATGGAGGACATAAAGCGCTGGTGGTTGGCATGGTTGTCTTTCATCATTTCAATGTTGTCTTTACCCACCACTTTTTCTATATCTTGCCGGCTGAGCATGTGCCGGTTAATGCGCGAAAGCAGGATTTGTGCTTTATCCTGATATTCGCGGGCTGCCTCATCGTTAACCTGCTGCAGCTTTCCTGCGGTTTCCAGAAGTTTGTTCTTATCCATTGCTATTGATTTTTTTAATAAACAACTCTACACTTTTTAAATCGGGCTGATACGATATATTACGGTAAGCATTTAAGACTTCTTTGCCTCCATGCCTGAAGGCCTGCCCGCCAACAAGAATAAATAGTTCGGGAAACTCTTCCCTGATGGCCTGAAGCATTTTTTCCAGGTAGGGCAAATTAAAATAAAGACTTAATGACAAGGCAACCATGTCGGGTTGTATCTCATTTATAAATTGAATTAATTCCCGGGTGGGGGTATTGGCACCTAAGAAATGAGCATTCCACCCATTTAGTTCAAAGACATCTGAGACCATCTTGATTCCGATTTGATGGTGTTCGTTTTCCACACAGCCTACCACAACGGTTTTATTAATTTTTTGCCCGGAAATAACGTTTATATAAAATTCGTTGATGAGTGCCTCGGCAATGGCAGAAGCCATATGTTCGGTGGCTACACTTATTTTCCCTTGTTCCCACAGCTCGCCAATATCGTACAATGCGTTCCTGATTAAATCCTCATAAACATCCTGCACCGTTGCCTTTTTTTCAAGCAATTCATTGGAAATCGCTGAACAGCGGAGTCGGTCACCTTTTATCAATGCGTCAAGGAATTCCTTGTAGATCAGACCATCTGCGGTATTAATGATAAATGCTGACATAACGACCAATTTTTCAACAAAGGTACATCATTTTCAGGGGTTAGCTAACCATTTCCTAATATTGGAAAATCATTGGAGAGGATATAAAAGACAAGCCCAAACGATTCGATTCAATTCATGATGATCTGCTTTTTGCAGTGGGTCTCAGAGCCAACGCCTTTCAAGTCGACCGGCAAAATTCAGGGTGAGAGATTTATTTGAGCACCTTGTCAAATCGTTAAAAGAAGGAAGATCATAAACACCTGCCAGACAAGGCTCTGGCAGGCAAAAGAATATGCATTTGCTTCTTAGAACTCCACCAGCCATTGCCCTGATTCTTTGGACAATTCCACCAGGGAAACGGCAAATTGGGACAGGGTTTCATAGTAGTTCATATACACTTCATTCATGGTTCGTTGAGCTTCCAGCACTTCCAGCAGGGATAAATCTCCCCGCTGATAGGAATAAACAATGGCATCTCTGACCCTTTCAGCATCCTGCAAAATGCTTTCAGTAAAAAGGAGTCTTTTTTGAATCAATAGTTGATATTTTTGCCAGGCACTTTGCAATCCAGCTTCGGCATCCAGCATGTTAGCGCTGAGTTCGGTCTGGGCTTGTTGCAGCTCAAAACAGCTCATACGAAATTCACCACTGTTAAATCCTGAAAATTTCAACGGAATTATCAGTCCGCCATATACAGCAGAAAACCCCGGGCCTGGCCTTACCGCATCTTCATTGTGATAACCCATTATGAGAGAAATATCAGGCAATCGCTCGGCACGCGACAATTTCAAGGCAAACTCACCAGCTTCCACATTGCGTTGCGCCGCAAGAATATCAGGCCGGTTTTCCAGGGTTTACTCCCGAAGATCGTCGTAGGTAACCAGTGAGGGACTGATTTGCAAATCACCTGTAAACACCAGAGAATCGGTGGTAATACCTCCCATAAGAAAATACACCTCACCCATCAGTTCAGCATAATCTGTTCGTAAATCAAAAATTTCTGCCTGAAAATTGCGCGCTTCAAGCCGGGTCTGGATCAGATCTATCTCCCCTATTTCTCCCGCATTAAACAGCGCCTGATTTACCTCTATAAGCTCATTGAGCTGATCCATGGTGAGATTCATCCGCTGGGAAACTAACTGATGGGTGAGCAAGTCCACATAAGAACGAGCTGCATCAGCCCGGAGGTAGCGCAGGAAGTCATCCAGTTGTGCCTGGGATGCATAATTCTCAGCACGAGCTTGCCTGATGCGGTTGCGACGCTTACCGAACAGCTCAACAGGTATTTCCATTTCAAATTCAATGTTGCGTGGAAAACCTGAGAATTCATCCTCGTCAAAAACCGGAAAAATCATTTCCAGTTCCGGGTCTTCAAATACCCGGGCAGCTGCCACAGCTGCTTCAGCAATGGAGACGTTGTAATTTTCAACAATTAGTTCCAGGTTGTTGCTTAGCACCGTCTGAAGGAATTCCTCAAATGAGATCTCCCGAATATTGCGCTGAGCATCAAGGCTGCTGTGCGCTGTTAGCAGAACAATTAAAGCTATGGTGAGATTTCTTATCATGGCTACTGGGTTGTTGGGTTATTCGTTATTGAGTTATTGGGTTATCGAAGCGAAGCGGAGATCCCGCGACTGAAAGGATGCGGGATTGGGTTATTGGGTTAATAGGTTACTGAAGGGAAGCAGAAATTCTGCACAACAGGCGGGATTTTGCGACCCTCAGCCTCAACCTCTACCTTAACCTATGCTCTTTTCACTTTTAGTTTTTAGTTTTTCACTCTTCACTTTTAACTCTCCTTTCCACCAGGTAATACACAACGGGGAGTACAATCATTGTAAGGATAGTGGCTGTAATTAGCCCTCCCATGATGACGGTGGTGAGAGGTCTCTGGATATCGCTTCCTACGCCAAAAGCGAAAGCAGCGGGCAGCACCCCGAAAAGAGTTGTCATTGCAGTAATCAAAACGGGTCGCAGGCGCATCACCGAGCCTTGCAGAACTGCTTCTTTCAGGCTCAGTGCTTTTTTCATTTTCACCCTGTTGAGGTTGGAAATAAGGATTACTCCATTTTGTACGGCCAACCCCGAGAGAGCTATAAATCCAACGGTACTGGCAACATTTACCGTCATACCTCTGAACTGCAGGGCAAGCAACCCTCCCAGAATTGCCAGCGGCAATGAGGAGAGAATAACCATAGGATGACGGACGGTACCAAACTCGGCATAGAGCAACAGGAAAATAATGGCAAGAACCATGGCGAGAATAATAAGGGCACGTCCTTCTGCCCGTTCTTTATTTTCAAACAAACCACCCCATTCTATAGCGTACAAGTCTTTATCATAAACCACATTCTCATCAATTGCCCGCTGGCCATCTCTCAAAAAGTGAGAGAAATCGCGACCCCGCAGGTTGAGCTTTACCGTGGCATGGCGTCGGTTCATTTCACGTGAAATGGTACTTTCACCGGTTGTATTTACGATATCAGCCACCTGAGACAAGGCAATGGTGGCACCATCAGGCGAAGTAAGCAGCAGGTTGCCGATTTTTTCGGGAGTATTGCGCACCTGCTCAGGGAAGCGGAGTATCACATCATACCGGCGCTGGCCAAGAAATATTTCCGATACTTCACGCCCGCCAATTCCTACTTCAATAAGTTCCGAAATCTGCGATACATTGATACCAAATCTTGCAGCAGCATCCCGATCTACCACAATCTGCATCTGCGGAAGAGGAGGCTCCTGGTCAATGGCAAGGTCTACTGCACCTTCAACCCCTTCAAGGATTTCAAGGATATCTTCGGCAATGCGGCGGGTTTCCACGAAATCTTCCCCAAAAACCTTTACTACCAGCTCACTGTGTGCCCCGGCCACCTTGTCATTTACCCCGTCAATCATGGGTTGAGAGAAACCTACGGTAATACCGGGTATCTGCTGAAAACGGGCATCCATCTCATCAATCAAATCCAGTTTACTTCTGCGGGGTCTCCAGGTGTTGTAGGGATGCAGACCCACCATTGCTTCAATATGGGAAGGGGTAAAAGGGTCGGTACCATCATCGTTGCGCCCCAGCTGGGTAACAATAAAGCTAACTTCGGGGAATTCCCGGGTAACGTCTCTTAATTCTGAAGCCATTTCTGCACCCTTTTCGATGGATATACCCGAGGGTAGTTTCACCTGCAGCCAGATGGATCCTTCATCAATATAGGGCAGAAACTCCTTTCCGATGCGTATGAACACGAAAGCCGTCAACAATACCGCCAGTAAAGCTGTAAGATGGCAAACCTGGGAAAGTCAAGCAGGAAAGACATCAAATCCCGGCATCTGTCTTTCAACCATTCCATGGGTTTATTGACAAAAACCTTAGAGGGCTTGCTGTAGGCCCAAAGCATCAGTCCGGGAATTACCGCAAGAGAAAACAACAACGCACCCCCCAGCGCATAGGCTACGGTGTAGGCCATGGGAATGAAAAACTTCCCTTCAATACGTTCAAATGCAAACAAGGGTAGGTGTGCAGCAATGATAATCAAAACAGAGAAAAATATGGGTCGCGCAATTCTCAGGGTACTGTCGGCCACCCGTTCTTCGGTAAATACTTCATCCGGATTTTTTTCTCTTCGTGCCTGAAGTGATTCTACAATAACAATGGCCGCATCCACCAGGATACCAAAACTCAAGGCACCCAGCGAAAGCAGGTTGGCTGGAATATCAGTTAGATACATCAGAGCAAAAGCGATAAGCATGGCAAAGGGAATGACTGAAGCCACAATCAAAGCCGACTTTACACTTCCCATAAAAAGCAGAAGGATAAGAATTACCAGCCCGATGCCCTGCAGCAGCGTAAAGGAAACCGAGCGAATGGTGGTTTTGATGAGATCCGTGCGGTCATAATATACATCTATCCATACGCCATCGGGCAAAATGCGTTGGTTAAGCTCCTCCACCATGGCATTAACCCCTGCCAATACGGGCGATGGGTCTTCGTGACGCAACAATACTACGATACCCTGCACCAGGTCATCTTCATCGTCGCGGCCCAGCATGCCATTGCGCTCCATGGCACCCAGTCTCAAATCGCCCAGATCACGCAGGAATACAGGCGTTCCTTCGATGGAAGTAACCACCACATTTCCAAGGTCTTCCAGGGAACGAACCAGTCCAATTCCACGGATAACGTAAGCCAGGTTGCCACGAACCACACGCCCGCCACCGGCATTGGAGTTATTGATTTCAACAGCTTCTATTACATCATCCAGTGATAGATTGTATTTTACCAGCATTTCAGGGTCTATTTCACACTGAAACTGCGTGGTTTCACCTCCATGACTTACCACTTCGGCTACCCCGAAGATCTCCCTGAGTTTTGGAATGACCACCCACTCCTGCAATTCACGCAACTCTCTCTGACTGTAGGTATCAGAATGCAATGTATAGCGGAATATCTCACCCGTAGGACTGGTGAGAGGCTCCAGCTCGGGGTCGGCCCCCTCGGGAAGTTCTGCCTCTATGAGTCGTTCGCGAATAAGCTGCCTGGCAAAATAATCGTCCATCCCATCGGCAAAAACCAGGGTAATCATGGAAAGTCCAAAAGTACTTTTGGACCGCATGACTACCAGCCCGGGCATCCCATTGAGTGCCCGCTCCAGGGGTACGGTAATTTGTTCTTCCACCGTTTCGGCAGCATGACCCGGGTATTGGGTAACTACCATAGAGGTTACATCAGCAATATCGGGATAGGCATCTATTTCAAGCTGGGTAAAGGAGTAGTAGCCGAAAACACCCAGCAGCAAAAACAAAGCGGCCATTATGCCACGCCGGGATAAGCATATTTGTATGAATCTTTCTATAAACATGATTGGGTATCGGGTTAATAGGTTATTGAGTTAATGGGTTAATGGGTTATTGAGTTAATGGGTAATGAATTATGAATTATGAGTGATGTTGCTTCTCTCGTCTCTCGTCTCTTATCACTATTCTCTTCATTTACAATTAACAACTCCATCTCTTTTAACTTTTCACTTTCTAAGGGAGCATTACGGCATTGTGCATGATTACTATTTCACCTTCATGTAAGCCTTCCAGAATTACAAGTTTATTATCGATCATTTCGCCGGTTGTTACCTCCCTCATTTCGAAAGTATAGGGTTGGCTCTGCACATATACATAGCTGAAATCTCTTCTTTGCAACACGGCCCTGGGCTCAAGCACCACATGGGGTGCAGGTGCAGAATGAAACCGGACATTAGCAAACATCCCGGGCTTGAGTTTTCTGTCTTCATTGTCAAATTCTACTCTGACCCTTGTGGTGCGGGTTTCTTCATCAAGAATGTCGCTGACAAACAAAACGGTTCCTTCATAAACATCTCCCGGATAAGCTGTAAATCTTGCCGTAACATCATCTCCGGTGTTCACAAATCGAATATCCTTTTCCTGTATGCGTGCAGTAACCCACACACTACTCAGGTCGGCAATGATCAAAAGGGGTTCTTCGGGTTCGGAAATAAATTCACCGGGAGCCACTTGCAGGTCAACGACCCTGCCATTAATGGGAGAACGAATTATCAGCGGCTTACCCACATGGTCTTCTTCCAGTCCCAGAATCTGCATTTTAAGCCGGGTTCCCTGCATCTCGCTTTCTGCAATCTCGTATTCAGTGCGTGCTTCTTCAAGCTCACGCAAAGGGGTAATTCCTCGTTCATGAAGGTCTTCTTTGCGTCGTAAATCCCTCTCTGCCTGCACCAAAGAACTGCGTGCACTCACAAACTCTGTCTGAACCTCAGCCACATCGGGCGAATAAATTTCAAACAGCGGTTGCCCTGCCCGCACACTTTGCCCCATACTCACAAAGAGCTCTACAATGCGCCCACCGGCAGGGGGGTAAATATTAGCCCGTTTGGAAGGGTTGGCCTCCACAGTTGCTGGTGCAGACACCTCTCGCCTTACGGTTTCCACCTGCACCTCCCCCACCTGAATGCTTTGACGAATGGGAGATGTTTCAGGTAAAAATACCTTACCATCTATCCGAACGTATTGAGCCGGAGCTTCGGGTTCGGGCATATCCCGCCTCAGCTGCGGAATGATTACTACCAGTAAAAGCAAAGCAATTACTACCACAAGGATTATATTGCGATTGCGTGTTGTTTGGGAATTTTTCTTTGTTTCTGACATCTTATTATTGGGTTATTGGGTTATTCGTTATTGAGATTCTCTGCCTAATTTTTAAAACGACAGGGAGTCGATTGGGATTTTTAATTATGAATTATGGATTATTTAATATGCATCCATCATTCATCATCCATAATTCATCATTCAATCAACCATCTACTAAAAGAACATCAACGTTGCCATTCCAAAATAAATCAGCAGTCCGGTAATATCCACCATGGTGGTAATGGCGGGGCTTGCGGCTACGGCGGGGTCGCCTCCCAATCGTTTCACTATAAGAGGAAGTGCTGCTCCCAGGATGGTAGAGGTAATCACCTGGAGGGAAAGTGCTGAAGAAATGCCAATAGCCAAATATAAAAGGCTGAATTGCTCGGGCACTTCTGTTTCCCATGACAGGAACAATATTTTTCCAAATGCAATTACCCCCAGTACCAATGCCAGCATGATAGATATTCTGGCCTCCTTGTAGAGTATGGAAAACCAGTTTTTTAAAGTCACCTGTCCGAGCGCCAGGGCCCTGATTACTACTGTAGCAGCCTGACTTCCGGTATTACCGCCGGTATCGGCTACCATGGGCATATAAAGCGCAAGGATGATAAGAGCTGAAAGGGCCTCTTCATAGGCATGTATAATCATACCGGAAATCAATCCTATTACCGCCAGCGATGACAGCCATACCACCCTTTTACGAAAATGGCCAAGAACTCCCGTTTGGGTATAATTAAGTATTTCACTGCCAGGAACAATTCCCATGAATTTCTCCATATCTTCGGTATGCTCAGCACGAATTACCTCAATGGCGTCATCGTGATGCACAATTCCCATTAACTGTTTCTCGTCATTTAATACAGGAATGGCTACAAGATCATACTTTTCTATTTTTTGTGCCACCGACTCGCGGTCTTCATCAAGAGTAGAATATGCAAATTCGCGATAAATGATATCAGAAACCAGCGTCTCAGGGTTTGCCAGGATAAGATCTTTCAAAGTCAGAAACCCCTGAAGCTTCATTTCACTGTCAACGGCATAGATGTAGTACACCATTTTGTTGGAAGGGGCGTCGATGCGCACCTTGTCGATGGCCTGGGCGCAGGTGCGGTTTTCGCGAACAGTGGCAAAGTCAGTACTCATGATACCACCCGCAGTTTCGGGGTCATAGGAGCTGAGCTTCAACACATCTTCCCTGGTCGTTTTGGAAAGATAAGGCAGAAAGGATATTTGTTCTTGCTGGGTAAAATGCTGATAAAGGTCGGCCCGGCTGTCAGACACCATGTTTTCGAATATCCGGGCAAAGCGTTTGCGGCTGGTATGCTGAAAATAATCGAGCTGACGGGTCATGTCGAACTCTGAAAATATCAAACCCTGCTGCTCAGGAGTAAACAAAGGCATTACATCGATAAGATGTTCGTTTTCCAGCTCCTGCAAGATCTCACCAACCTCTACCACAGGCATTTTCTGCAGCATCGGAACAAGTTCTTTCGCCTTATCCTTATCAGAAAGTTCTTCTATCCAGATGATTTTTTCGTCGTTGAGTTGCATATTGTTCTGATTTATGAATTATGAATTATGAATTATGCCAGGGGTCCTTTGGTTTACTATTTTATGTCAGCAAAAAAACTCATGTTTCCTATGCGTACTTGATGAAACAGGCAAGTGTAAGGTTTGTAAAGGCTGAAAAACAGATGTTGATTTAACAGGACTCGTTTAATTTTATAAGGGCATTTATTCCAAATTCATAATTCATCATCAATAATTCAACATTACAAAATTTTAATCAGTCTCTCTCCTCAAAACTTCCCATCCAACAAAAGTTACACCTTGTAAAACAGTAAATCGTGCTGCGGCTTTTTCCATGGCATTATCTTTATTGGAATGGGATAATATTTCGGCCTGTATGGCAGCCTTTGCAGGACTATCGTCATCCAGACTTTTCAGGGTTCGGAGTTGCAGTTGTTTATCCTGTTTAATAAACTGCATCAACAAAACCCGTATGTGATTTTCTACTTCCGCCTTGCACCGGATTTCAAAAAGATAGGTTGTGCTAACACTTTCATCATGGGCAATTGGTCTGATTTCAAGCCGGGTTCCCAAAGGGCGAAGGGCAAGGTGAATTCCAACTATCGCAGCTGCAGATATAGAGGCTTCCATCAGAAGTCCTGCCCCAGACAAAGCACCAACCGCAGCAGAGCACCATATAATGGCAGCCGTATTGAGCCCTTTTACTGTGAGCCCGTCTTTCATGATAACCCCTGCACCCAAAAACCCAATGCCGGTAACTATCTGGCCGGCAACACGGGATGGATCTGCCATTTCGGTTTCTGAAGTAAGTGAAGATGCCAGTAAAATAAACATAGCTGCCCCGGCACTCACCAGGGTATTGGTACGTAAACCGGCACTGCGTTGACAGTACTGACGTTCAAAACCTATAGCGGCTCCCAGCAGGATCGCCACTATAAGTCTCAGTACAAAATCTAACATTTCCACACATACCTCCTTACTTCTAACAGATACCTCTTCTGTTCATTAAAAAAGGCTTTGTGATAGGTTCAACAATCACAAAACCTTAACATTTGCAATTGCCTGATTCGATTGAGTTTATTTTGGTGCAAAATTATTCGTTAAATCTCTTGCAATGATTAGAAAAATATTAAGGTTTTATTAGAAAAGTATTAGAATACCGGCTGGTATTGTAAAGAGAGGGAGGCTGCAAAACAGAACATATGCAGCTAACAAAACACATTGTTAACTGACCATAATGGCTTTTAGGGTGGCTCTGTCAGCCGGTACAATCATAAATGTGGCTCATGGGAATCAAGGGCATGGTAAGTTATGAAAGTGGTTCTTCCTGAACGCACAGTCAGGTCAAAATCAAGTCTTTTTCCCACATTCCCATTTGGCAGGACTAACTCGAGGTTGATGTTTTGGTTGCCAGGTGGAAGCTGCATCCTGGTATAATGAATGTTATGGGGCAGGGTTTGCCAGTTTCGTGTATCAGCCCTTTCGGTAATGGCATTGAACAGGCCGAGTATAGCACCCAGGTTTTCGTTTTCTCTTCTTACCATTTGTTCGGAGCCTTGCTTAATTGCCAGCCTCAAAAGTGCACTACCCATTTCTCTCAACATACGGTCTTCAAGAGACTGGAAGGCAATTCCGTTAATATCCTGTGCTTCTTCAAGATAGGTCAATTCAGAATTATTTCTGATCCTTGCCGAATGAAAAACCGGTTTCCTTTCCACAAATTTTGGGAAAGCAACACGCACAACCCTTAAATCGCCCAAATCTCCGGTGGCACCAGAAGAACCACCCAAAAAAAAGGGGAAGGATACCCCCAGTTGCTCGTTTACAAAATCAACTCTGCCGCCTGCACCCCTTACCACTGTGAAATTAATGCTCCATTCGGCCTTCACCGGACCCAATCCATTTTTAAGAAAAACCACCACTTCGCCATTTCCCTTATCCTCATCTGGATGATGCTGCATCCCAAATTTATTTTCGTAAAGCTCAAGCTGATCAAAAAACCGCATGCGATGAGCCGACCGAAGCAGATCGCGCTTGAGCTGAAGGGGTGGCTCCAGACCAAAAAGCGAAGTGAAGTCCTCAGCATAGATATTGTAGGCATTTCGGTATGCAATGAAAGCATTGTTGTGATCACCTGCAGCCTCGTATATGATGCCCATAAGATTATGGATGAAAGCGTCGCGCCGATAGGTATTGTCTCTTTTATTCTGATCTGAAATGGCATTGAGCCGATTATTCAACCTGCGGCATTCTACCAAAGCGGCATCCAGATCGCCAAGATGAATGAAATTGATGGCTTTGTAATAATGAATCATCAGCAGCTCAAAATCTTCGCCCCGGTATTCGGTCAGGCGAGGATTGGCCACAAGGGTAGCTGCTATATCTACAGGGTTTTGCCGGAAATCTTCGGAAGTAATAAAAGCCCGTTCAAAGTATTCGTTGCTTTGACTATAATTACCCATATTCTGGTGAACTACCCCCATATTCAACTGAAAAAGCAGGCGGGTACGGCGCTGTTCTGCACGACGATCCTGCTCAAGGCTTTCCTGAGCAAGTTCGAAACTACCCTGCCGGAAATAGCGGTGAAAGTCATGCTGACTCTGGTAAAAAGAGCGGCATGCTGTTAAAGCAAATACAACAAATATGCCCACCAAAAACCTCTTTAGCATAAGATAAAAAATTAAGCAACATCAATAAAGGCAGGAATTCCGGAATATGATTAACCCGGAATCCCGCCCTTTTAACTTTCATTCAGTCCAAAGCTTAATTGGTAATGAGTTTTCTGATTTGTTTTTCGCCAATCCACACCTTCTCATTGGTTTCCATATCAGTAAGTTCGATATTAACCTGGTAAAAGACTACCCTTTGGCGACCTTGCTGATCAACGATTGAATTGATAGTGCCTGTAAACATGTAATCTGCCCCCAGTTCCCGCTGCCATTGCGCCATAGTTTCGGGTGAGGCAAAAGCCTGCTGATCACCTCGTTCTTCGCGCACCAGCTCGCGAAACTCTCTTCCCTGCACCAATCTGACCATTCCGCTGTTAAGCAGTTCACGTTCCATATTGCGCATAAAGGTCTCTGAATCGATATGCTCATGGGTGCGGTTACGAACATCGGCAACAATCAAAACCGGTTGCCGGTCATTACTGGTTTCAAATCTGGCCAGCCAGGGGCGGCCCAAAACATCATCTACCATTTCCCGGGCTACCAGTCTGGAATCAGAATCATTCCATCTGCCGCTTAAATCATAGGTAGTAGTTGTGTCTAGTCTTGTTACTCTTCTCTGACAACCTGCCAGCAGAATTATCAATACCAAAATTCCTATAAAACGTAAACTTTTCATTGCT
>SLPR01000300.1 GCA_007131895.1 Bacteroidales bacterium
ATACATGCTTACCCCGATCCTGTAATTCTTTCAGGGCTTGTGTGTTAACGCTCTCTATTTCAATGGTAAGCACGTCGCAATCAGCCCCAAAGGCCATCACTGTATCGTAATCATTAAAATTGCCCTGTACAAATTCTATGCATCCCGTGGCACAGGGCGCATCAGCAGAGGGGTCGAGCACTTTTGTATACAAATCATAACGGCGGGTAATATCCAGCAGCATTTTGCCCAGTTGGCCACCTCCAAGGATACCCAGTTTTTTAACTTTTGAAGAAAAGTAGTTTTCCATATAATTTAAAGCATTACCAATGCGGGCAAAGATATTAATTTTTTTTGAGCGTAGTTCACTCACCTGCCACTCTTCCGGGACCCGTCAGCAACAGGGAGGCTTGATTTTTACTTTAGTTTAAAAAGTTGTAATCCTACTAAAAAAAATATTGTAACTTGCATTGCATACAGGCAGTGAGCAATTACCCAACCCGGTAATGCACCAAAAAGCCTGAAGGAACCAACAAACACAATACATTTACAACAGGTCAAGTGTATGAGAAAAATCTTTACGCTGATACTTATCATCACGGTCATATCCATGACCTCGAAGGCTGCCAATGACAATTACCCATTTGGAGGAAGAGCAGCAGGCATGGGAAATGCTTCGGTTACCCTTTATGATTTCTGGGCCATAAGTCATAACCAGGCTGGATTGGCCAGGCTGGAAAACATGGCTGCCGGAGTGTTTTTTGAAAACAGGTTTCTGGTGGAAGAACTCAGCTTTGGCGCCGGAGCTTTTGTACTTCCGACATCTTCAGGGGTTTTTGGCCTAAGTTTTACTTATTTCGGTTTTGAACTCTATAACGAAACCAAAGTGGGTGTTGCTTACGGGAGAGAATTTGGCGAAAGATTTTCCACGGGTATTCAGCTCAATTATCATAATACGGGCATTGGAGAAGATTATGGAAATAAAGGTAACCTGACATTTGAGCTGGGTATTATTTTCCATATTTCGCCGGAGCTCAGTATCGGGGCACATCTTTTCAATCCCACCCGTGCAAAAATCGGAGATTTTGCCGATGAAAGAATCCCTACCATTTTCAAAACCGGGCTGGCCTATGAGTTTTCTCAACGGGTAATGGTAATTGCGGAAGCCGAAAAAAGTGTAAACCTCGATCCGGTTTTTAAAGTGGGAATAGAATACCGTATCAGCGATCCTGTATACCTGAGAGGAGGAATAGGAACCAACCCAATGACCAATTCCTTTGGTTTCGGCCTGGAGGTGGGTAACCTGAATATTGATCTTGCCACCTCTTATCATCATATATTAGGATATTCGCCGCAAATTAGTTTTGTTTACCATTTTAAATAGGAATTGGTGATGCGGAAGAATCAATTTACTTTTTCAGGAAAAATTAAGGTTCTGCTCCTTGCAGTTTTGATGTACCCTGCCGTTTCTGTTCATGCACAAACAACCGAAGAGGAACCGCCTCCGGCACCCCCTGTGCAAACCATTGACGAAGAAGAATTTCATCAGAGAATCGAGTCGCTCATAGAAGAAAGCGACGAAGAAATTGATGCTTCTGAGCTCATCGAAGAGCTTGAGATGCTGCGTCAGCGCCCCCTAAACCTCAATGCAGCCTCTGCAGAGGACTTAAGAAGAATTTTCTTTCTCACCGACATCCAGATCAACAACCTTATTTTGCACCGGCAGCGCTTTGGTAACCTCATCAGTATGATGGAACTGCAAACCATTGATGGTTTCACCTTTGAAGTGATTGAGCAAATTTCCCCCTATGTTATGGTTGATGAGGCGGTGGAAAGAAGAGTATTCAGAATGAGAGATATTTATGAAAGGGGTAATAGCCAGTATTTTCTGCGTTTTCACAGATTATTTGAAGAACAAAGAGGGTTTTCTCCTATAGAACCGGAAGAACTGGAAGCCAATCCTAATGCCCGCTACCTTGGCAGTCCTTACAGGCTTTATTCAAGATACAGGTTTACCTATTACAACAATATCAGCATAGGAATTACTGCTGAAAAGGATCCCGGCGAAGAGTTTTTCCGCGGCAGTCAGCCTTATGGCTTTGACTTTTACTCCGCACATTTTTATATGCGGGATGTAGGAAGAATCAAATCCCTGGCTATAGGCGATTACCAGGTGCAATTCGGACAGGGGCTTACACTCTGGTCAGGGCTTGCATTTGGCAAAAGCAGTGAGGCAGTGAATGTTAAGAAAAACGGGCTGGGCCTCAGACCTTATACTTCTGTAGATGAAAACAACTTTATGCGGGGTGCAGGTACCACTCTTCGACTGGGAGAATTGGAATTTACCGCCTTTTATTCGGGCAAATACCGGGATGCCAACGTACTTGAAGTTGACACCATAAGCCAGGAAGCCCTTGTTATCACAAGTTTGCAACAAACAGGCCTTCACCGAACTCCCAGAGAACTTGAGAATAAGAACTCGGTACAGGAAACATTTATGGGCTCCAATCTTACCTGGAGAAGGTCCAACTTTCATGTGGGAGTTACCGGGTATTATATGGAGCTGGGAGCTGAATTCCGGCGCAACCTCTCTTTTTATAATCAGTTTGATCTTAACCAGCGAACCAACTGGGCAACAGGATTAGACTATAACTACATATACCGGAATTTCAATATTTTCGGTGAGCTCGCTACCAGTGAAAGTGGTGGATATGCTATTCTGAACGGCGTTATGATGAGTCTCGACCCACGGCTGAGCATGAGTATCGTTCACCGCAAATTTTCTCCTGACTACCAATCGCTGCTGAGTGTGGCTTTTTCAGAAAACACAAGGGTGAACAATGAAAATGGACTGTATATAGGTATCAATTCCAGACTTTCAAGGCAATGGTCGATAAATGCGTACGCCGACCATTTTTCTTTCCCCTGGATGAAATTCAGGACTTATACCCCTTCGCGGGGATATGATTACCTGGCGCAGGTGAACTACAGGCCTGAAAGAAGGATTGAAATGTATGCCCGTTACCGCATAAAAAACAAACCCCTTAATTCCCCTGAAATTGCCACCATCAGGTTCCTGGATGATGTAGTAAGGCAAAACATTCGACTACACATCAGCTATCCTGTTTCTCCATCTTTCACCTTAAAAAACAGAGCAGAATGGGTGGATTTTCGACATGGCAGCAACAAGCAGCAGGGCTTTCTCATATACCAGGATGTTTCTTACCGCAATTTTGCCAGCCCCTGGGCCATTACAGCACGCTATGCTGTTTTTGATACCGATGGCTTTGATGCCCGGATTTATGCCTATGAAAATGACGTACTCTATGCTTTTTCATTTCCTTTTTATTCCGATAAAGGGCATCGTGCCTATATTGTAGCCCGATACAGGGTAAACAGATACATCGACCTCCAGGCAAGGCTTGCCCAAACCATTTTTACCAACCGCCATCAGATTGGAAGTGGCATGGATTTGATTGATGGTAATACCCGCACAGAAATCAAAGC
>SLPR01000363.1 GCA_007131895.1 Bacteroidales bacterium
CCACAATGCCATACCCTGCAAAAACAAGCTCGCTTTTGTCAAGGTATATGCTGTCTTCCAGCTGAGAAGATCCCACGATCATCTCATCGAAATAGGAAAAGGATAACTCACTGCTATTGTCAGTAATTGTATCGCTGTTATGGTCAGTAATTGTATCGCTGTTATGGTCAGTAATTGTAAGAGGAGAGAAATTCCTTCCTGTGATTTCTATCAGGGGTACAGGCTGTCTGAAGCTGCCGTTGTTGGCCGGTTTCAATCCCATTCTTCTGAATTCAGCCTCGACAAAGGCTTTGGTTTTCTTTCCTCCGGGTGTGGTAGGTGCACGTCCTTCAAAATTGTCGGATGATAAGGTTTCAACAAAATGTTTGTATTTAGTACTGAAAACAGGAATTTCTTTTACCTCACGGTTTTCACAGGCATGAAAAATAAGTGCAAAAGCTAAAGTAATAATAATGGTGGGAATAATTCTTTTTCTGGACTTCATGTAGATATATTTTGTTAACACAACAGTGAGGTAACAAAAAAAGTGCAGGATTGTTGAATTGCATTTGTGAGCTTTAAACACTATCTGGCAATCGCAAAGCGGCAAGCTGGCTTAAGGGGATAGTTCTTCTGAGGTAGATGCTTTTGGTATCATGCCAGGGCTGGAGTGCTCCCCGCTCAAAACGGGTGTCATAATTGGGATCGTCGAGCCTTTGGCGCAAGGGCAGTGGAGCAATGATGGTGTCATGTAAGCTGTTTTCCTGGAGTTTTTGATCCCGGGGAATGACATCGGGGGGCGATGCAATCAGTTTTGTCGGGGCGCATACCAGCATAGCACCGAAAACTATTACACTGAATAAGTATAACCTGAAAACAGGATTTTCTATGGAAGAAATTATGTTCATCCCGGGTAAAATGTTGACTATTTTTTCTCTCTTACAAATTTAATAGATTTTCGGTAAAGTTTACATGTCAGAATATTAGATACTGATCATGATAAAAAAAAGGATGCCGTAAAAACAGCATCCTTAATTTTAAATCTCCGTCTTCGACTCAATCTCACTTCCCTTCGGTCGCAGGTCTTCGAGCTACACCATCAGCCTCAGCCTCAACCTCCGCCTCAAATTATCCTTTGAAAAGCGGGTCGGCTCCGATGGTGCCTGTAAGGTCTTCAAGATATTCAGGTTGCTTAACTTTTGCAAGCTCCTTCTTCGCTTTCTCCAGTTTCTCATTGAGGTTGAGCTCAATGGTAACAGGCTGATTTACGTCATTAGACATAAAGTCCTCAAGGTATCCGATATGACGTTTCCACAGAGCAATATCCTTTTGCTGCTTCAGTTTAAGCCTTTCCTTATACCAATCGCTGTTAATCAGATAGTCGCGTGTAAACATGTTACGGATTTCCGGATCATTGATATCTTTGTTGTTATAATGTCCGTGTGCCATGATATGCAAGAGTGCTCTGAGCGGAGGAATTGCAGATTCCACACTTTCATCCTTGAAGTATTGCATAGCAACCTTTTGCTGTGCCTCACAAATGTTTTTAATACCATCAACATAGTCTTCCATTGACTGTAATTCCGGTCGTAACACTTCTTTGGGGAAAATATTCATGGGCTCTTCAAAAATCCTTCCCAGGTACTTGAATGTAAAGGCCTCGTTGATGCGGTAACCCAATCGGCTGGCAACAATTTTTTCTCCATTATGCTCAAAATCCTCGATTTTTTCCAGCACACCCTCTTTGATGAGGAATTCACCGGTTTTTTCATTGGCATCCAGTCTGCACCACAATTCCGGAATCAGGATGCTAAGGTCGTGATCAAACCGATAGTTGGGTCCGATATGTCCGGCAGCACTTGAAAATGCATTATAACCGGTAAGGATAAAAGAAACCAGCGAATTATTAAGGTCTGTAGTGGGTACAAGCATATTGAAGGGGCCTTTGGTAAGTGCTCCTTCCGATCCTGCCCCTGTAGTAGAGGGTGATTTGCCTGTAAGGCTGCACACAAAGTCCATGAAAAGTTCGGGCAGCTCCTGGTAATGGATGGGTGCGTAAACACTCAGGGGTCTGATCCCTTTCTTTTTGTTGGAAGGGTTGTTGCGTCTGCCTGGCAGAACATCGTTCACCGGGAACAAGGTGGGTTTGTCAATGGGAACTTTTCTTGCAAAGCGGATACCCACATGAGCAAGGTAACCATCCGCCGGATTATTGAACTCAGGTCTTGACTGCAGGTACCTGGGGTTTTCAGAAATAGAGCCATCATCCAGTCTTCGCGGGTGCGAAGGTGAAATAAAATACACCCCGGTTTCATCCTGTGAACCCTGCTTGATCAAATCCTTAATGGGTAGAGTATATTTATCAAACCCGATGGCTTCTTCAATGATTTTTTTTCCGTCTGTGGCAGTCAGGGGCTGATAGTTCGTGGTGAAATTGTTCATCTGCGACAGGTCTGATTCGGCCTGTTTGTCATAACCGCGATTAATGGCTTCATCAGGGCGCTGGAAGAAGAGGTATTCACAGTTCTGCACGAATTTTACACTTTTGCGGGTAGAGCCCGGGCGCAGGTATTCAAGCTTATTGGTTGGCAGGGTGAGGGTTGCAGAAATGTCATCCTCCATTTGCACTTTGGCTGCAGCAATAAAATCCGGACGTAACGAAAATACGTTCCATGATCCATTCTCACCAAAACCTACACGAAGGTATGAGGTGCTGATTTTTCTGTTATCAAACATCAAAGCATGTCCTTTGCGACCATTTACCCGGTCAACAGAGAAATACTCATGCCAGTCCTTGTTCTGGTTACCCGAAGTAAGACTGATTCGTTTTATGAGCAGTACCAAAGCTTTTAAATGGTCAGGGATGTTTCTGAGGTATTTGTTGCAGGAAACACTATATCCTCTGTAAGGTGTAAGAAGTTTGATTACAGATCCCAGTGTTCGGTTTTTGTCCAGCAATTTTCGCTTGTCTGAACCATGACGGGAAACATCTTGCCAGCGGGTGCTGTAGTCGTAGTCTATTACTTCCTGTGCTCTGGCAAAATCCCTTTCAATATCATCGATAAAGAAAGTTCCGTAAATGATGGCATTGAGCAATGATTTGGATATTTCAGACTTTCCCCCGCCAGAAACCGTGCTGGGTTTATGCAGGAAGCTTCCTTCGGCCTGGGTAACAACCAGTCGCCATTCGGGAGCAAAAGGGTGTTTCTCCATATGAATCTTAAATCCACAGGGTAGAACATAATTGTGGTTTTTCAGCAAATTGATTTGTCTTTGCTTTCCTTTGTAGTCCCATGAGATTTGACTCTTGTATAAATCTACTTTGGCATTTTCAGGGATGTAAATAACCTCAGATAATTGCTTGTCAATACCATAATTGTCATCCATGAGTTTCATCATTGGAGCATAGTGCTTTTTGATGTCTTCAAAAGTATATGCGTCCGGGAATCTTTCGGTCAATACACTTGCATCAAAAAAGCTCCCCATGTTTCTTCTTGAAAATGCAAGTGCACCACCTGCATGCTCTTCCTCACAGTTGCCGCTGAGGTTGGCGGCATAAGAGAGTTGTGTTTTCACCTCTTTCTTGCTGTAACCAAAATAGTTGTCAGCAATCAGTGTAACTACCACGCCACTTTCATCGCGACAGGTAAGTTTAAAGGGTGTGCCATCGTTGTATAATTCATTCTCGTCCTTCCAGCACATGCTGTCTCTTCTCATTTTTTCGCTTGCATCTTCCCAGTTTGGCAAGCCGATATCTTTCTTTTTTAACCGTGTAAGGTGAGGGGCAAGGATAACACAGCCGGTGTGGCCTGACCAATGCTCCGGATCGAGGGCGGCATCGTTTTTATACAAATAAGGGTCCCCGGCATTGCCAAAAATGCTTTCAACAAAGTCGAGATTGCTTACAAAGGCTCCGGGGGCAAAAAAACGAACTTCAATACTCTTTTTTGGAGAGATGCCTTTTATTTCGGGGCTAACGGTGGGGCGAAGCATAAGGGACACAAATACTTTGGCATTTTTTTCCTGTGAGGCAGTAAAGGGAAGAATCATAAAGTCTTCCGGTGGATTCAGGGCTGCATTGAGCAGGTGTGCAAAAGCTATTTTGGGAACTGCACGTTTATCGTCAGGAATGGGCAATCCGCCCTTAACAATATGAAAAGAGCCCTGGGTGGTGCGGCGGTCGCTGGCCGGATTGTGCAGGATGCCCTGGCGGATCCGAAAAGATTCGAAGTGTGGTGTGCTGTAGGCGTTTTTATCCGGAGGAAGACTCACTTCGCGCCCAATGCCCGGTTTGTCAAGAACAAACGAATCAAAGGGTATGCGGAGGGTTTTGTCAAATTCTACATCACTGAGGTAATTGTTGATAAAGTTCTGGATACGCTTGTCTACCGGATTGATTACTTCATTTGACAGCAGACGCATTTTCTCTTTATAATTGTTCAACAGACTTTCGGCCAGGTTAACAAATTCCTGCTCGGTCATTCCGTCTTCCTGAGTGTGGAGTTGACCTTCGAAAATGGGTTGTCCCATTGAGGCCAGCTTCATGTTAATATAACGTATGACATCGCGGCGGCGACGTCCGGTAATTGGTTCTGTGGAATGATAGTTCATCTGATTAACTTTTAAAGATTTGACATAGTAAAACCCAATAATACTAATGCACACACAAAAAAACCCACATGCCGGTTTGCAATTGCAAAACAGGATGCAGCTATTGTGGCGTTGGTTTTACGTTATATTTCTTTGATTGCCATCCGGGGCTTGTCCAAACCATTGTAAACCTTGGAAAGCAGAGTTTGATACTTCCCTTGTTGCTGTCAGGCGGGCGGTATTACCTCTGTTGCAAAGGTAAGAATATAAATGAATCAGAAAAGAGCAGTGTCGGTGGAAAAGAATATTCTGGTAATAAATGCAGGATAAAACCTTAGCAAAGCAAAAAAAAAGGCCGCCCGGTTAAGGACAGCCTTTTGTAAATAAAAAGCATTTATAGGGATTAGATAACACCCTGGTCGATCATTGCGTCGGCTACTTTGATGAAACCGGCCACGTTAGAACCTTTCACGTAATTTACATATCCATCTTCACCCTTACCATACTTCACGCAGGCTTCGTGGATGTTGATCATAATCTGGTGCAGTTTTTCTTCTACCTCTTCTGCAGTCCAGGATAACATCATGGAATTTTGCGTTTGCTCCAGACCTGAAGTGGCAACACCCCCGGCATTGGAAGCTTTTCCGGGAGCATAAAGGATTTTATGCTTGAGGAACAATTCCATGGCTTCAGGAGTACAAGGCATATTAGCACCTTCAGAAACACAAATAACACCATTGTTAATCAGGTTCTGGGCATCTTCAAAATTGAGCTCATTTTGGATGGCACAGGGCAGTGCAACATCACACTTCACTTCCCATGGACGTTTTCCTTCGAAGAACTGAGCGTTGGGGAATTCATAGGTGTAAGGCTTAACAATATCCTGGTTGGAAGCACGCAGCTCAAGCAGGTAATCGATTTTTTCGCCACTGATACCATCGGGGTCGTAAACGTATCCGTCAGGTCCACTGATGGTTACAACTCTTGCTCCCAGCTGGGTAGCTTTGATGATTGAGCCCCATGTTACGTTGCCAAAACCAGATACCGCAACAATTTTTCCTTTCATGGAGTCACCACGGGTTTTGAGCATTTCTTCCGCAAAATAAACATTGCCGAAACCTGTAGCTTCAGGGCGAATTAAGCTACCACCCCATCCACGACCTTTACCGGTAAAAACACCGGTATGGGTGCCAACGAGTTTTTTGTACATGCCAAACATGTAGCCAATTTCGCGACCACCAACGCCAATATCACCTGCGGGAATATCTGTATTGGGACCAATATATTTGTAAAGCTCAGCCATGAAAGCCTGGCAGAAACGCATGATTTCCCCATTGGATTTTCCCTTGGGATTGAAATCACTACCCCCTTTGGCACCGCCCATGGGCAATGTGGTAAGGCTGTTTTTGAAAGTCTGTTCGAAGCCCAAAAACTTCAAACCCCCTTCAGTAACACTGGGGTGGAAACGGCAACCGCCTTTGTAGGGGCCAATGGCATTGTTGAATTGTACGCGTATTCCTCTGTTTACCTGGACATTACCTTTGTCGTCCATCCATTGAACCTTGAATTTGATAACTCTGTCGGGCTCAATGATTCTTTCAATGATATTTGCAGCTTCATACTTCGGGTTTTCGTTCACTACGTCCTCAATAGTTTCCAAAACCTCTTTCACTGCCTGAAGGAACTCAGGTTGACCGGGATTTTTTTTCTCCAGGTCGGCCATAATTTTTTCCAAGTTCATATTTGTGTATTTTTTTAAAGTTGATAATAAGGGTGAAACATTAATTGTGTGTCAATTAACAGGGCGAAATTAGCCTTATTTTACTGATTGGCAAAGCATTTTCAGGAAATTATTTTAACGCAAATTAATAAGCAGACAAGCTTGTGCTATAGTGCTTTGGTGTGTTGTTAATTTTCTATCAATTAAGTGGTTTGTAAACAATTCCCTTCTTCTTTTTTCCGTCAATTTTTATTATTGCTGCATTTGGAAAACGGATATGACGAACAAATTCATCCTCAAAAACAATTTGCTGCTGACTTAGATAATCCACATCGAAAAATCCTTCCTTAATAAAGGGATTAATGGTAAAATATCCCACGTTGAAAGAGGTGAGGTTCTGGAAAAAGTGGGTTCCCTGGCTGGGGTCTATCTGAAAGTTTTTCAGACCCGCTTCGATAATTAGCCTGGCAGCAGAAATCTGCGACCATTTTACCGGTACTCCCAGCCAGGGGTCGCTCGAACCCCATCTGCCGGGTCCGATGAGAATATAATTTTCGTTTCGCTTTACAAAGTCCGCGTTCAGGGTGTCGATGGTTTGTGCAATGGTTTTGGTGTGTGCCGGGTCAAAGACATCCGGTTTTACGTATATTAAATCCAACACATTGTCAATAATGCCATTACCAAGGGCTTGCTCACTGTATATAATGGTTTCTTCTTCATTGTATTCTCCCAGGTCAATCTGGTTTTTTTCCTGTGTTTCCACTATGGGCCGTATCTGCAAGAAATGAAAAATCTGAGGCTGGTTTTCCGGGGTGTCTAGATTGACAGAAAACTCTATTTCCACCTGGTTATTCATCTCCATCTGGCCGATTTTCAGAATCTTCTGCAGGATTTCTGCCAATGGGAAGGAGTTGTATTTGAGCACATTGGAGAATGTGATAATTTTTTTGCCTCCTTCATAAATACCATCACGGATAATCTGGTCCTGGTAGTCGAAGGTGGAAGCAACAAATTTGAGGGCTTTATCATTTTCTGCATGCTTGATGCGGAGCTTCAGCAGATTAATGGTTTCATCCACCGACGATTGAAACTTTTCCGGATCAAGATCCAGTGCGTAAAACTCTTTCTGGCTATTGGTAAGGGCGAGTTCGGGCACCGAAAGTTGCAATATCTTGTGGGGGTATTTTGGGCAGAACCGCATGGATATTCCGCCTTCAACAATGGTTTTCCCTAATCCAAAGGCTATGTTGGCAATTCCATCTTCGTATTTTTCCGGTTCGATAGGGTAAAAATTGATGGAGCGTGCCACACCCGAAATGGCAGGATAAAAACGGTTGCCATAGCTTCTTCCTGATACTTCCTGAATGACCACTCCCATCTTTTCTTCATCAATCACATTGGAAGTAGCTGCGATATAGGCTTTGCTTTCCTTGAAAAAAACGGAAGCATACACACTTTTAATGGCCTGCTCCAGCTGGTAGGTTCTTATTCTGTCATCGTGATGGTTGTTGGGAATCATGAACGTGGAATATACTCCTGCAAAGGGCTGGTAGTGACTGTCCTCCAATAAACTGGAGGATCTTACGGCCAGCGGTGATTTAATGGCTTCACAAATTTCTGAAACATATTTTCGCATACGCGAAGGAGTGATGGAATTGCTGAACATGTCAATAACTTCCTGGTCGGAAACATCGGAAAGAGCAAATTCATAAAGGTTATTGTCTTCCATGAATTCATCAAAGATGTCGGTGGTGAGTACAACGGTTCTGGGAATGGTTACCATGGAATCCTCCCACTTAAACATCAGCTTATATTTGTTGATGAAAGAGTCAATGAATGCCAGTCCCCTGGCTTTTCCTCCCAGCTGGCCATCGCCCAGACGGGTGAAAATGGCGTATTCATCTATGTGGCTGGCAATGATTCCCCGTCCTTTGGTTTTTCGATAGTTGGCAATGGTATCTATCAGATAGCTCCTGATTTCTTCGATATTATTGAAATCATCCAGGCTCTTTTGAGCAAATACATTGGCAATGGAAAACAAAGCCCTGGCCTTTAGCCAGCGGGAAAAGTGGTTGTTGGAAACATGATAGATAAGTGATTTAGGATTGAGCCGGGAGATTTTCACCTGCAGTGAGTGCAGGTTGTTGGCCCTGTCGATTTCCACATCTCTTTCGGGGTCTCTGAAGACAAAATCTCCGAAACCGTAATTTTCTTTGATATAATGTTTGAGCTCAACAAGCAGGCTTTGTGAATACTTGTTGATGAAGTTTACTCCCAGCTCTTCCATAACAGCATAATCCCAGTCATCTGAAGATTGCAGCAGAATGGGCATTTTTGAACCTTCATCTCTGATAAGCCTGGCTAGTTTAATTCCGGCTTCCTTGTCTTTTTCACCTCCCCTGTAATAGGAAATATCGGAGATGACCCCCAATAGATTATGTTTGTATTTCTGGTACAACTCAACAGCATCATCAAAAGTTTTTGCCAGCAGAATTTTAGGCCTTGCTCTCATGCGAAGGGTTTTGCGGTGCTCGTTGAGCCCTTCGGTCATTAGTTCATTGGTTTGTTCGAAAATGGCTTTGTAAATGGTGGGCAAATAGGATGAGTAGTATCTGATGGAGTCTTCTACCAGCAAAATAGCCTGCACCCCTTTCTGTTCAATATCAAAATCGGCATTCATCTTGTCTTCCAGCAATTTGATGACTGCCAGGAGCAAACCGGGGTTGCCCAGCCAGCAAAACACATAATCAATAGAGCTGAGGTCTTCATTGGCAAGCTTCAAGGTTACTTCACGCGAAAAATGCGTCAGTACTACAATGGGAATATCTGTATAGCGGCGTTTTACCTTTTTGGCCATTTCAAAAGCGTCTATCTTTCCCACATTGAGCATGGTAATAACCAGGTCAAATTTCTTTTTCTCAAGCAACTCAAAGGCTTTCTCAGAGGAACTGGCCTGGGTAAACTGGGGAGGATAACGCAGGTTCTTGGAGGTATATTCAAGGAAAATCTTTTCGTTTATCCTACCGTCTTCTTCCAGCATAAACGCATCGTAGTTGGAACAAATGAGCAAAACATTAATGATGCGCTCCTGCATCAATTCCTGGTAAGATATTTCATTGAACTCGTGCCTGTCAGTAGAAAAGAGCTTGTTGTATTTGTATTTAGACTTCGATTCATTTATGTGTGCTGTATTATCTTCCATCGATTCACAGGATATTAGGGTTCTTATTATGGCTTCGTAATAAATTTATATGACTTATGCTTTCTGTTTTTGCGTTTCTGGTAGTGTTGTCTTATCAGAGGTGTCGGTTTCATCATTAAAATATACCAGTGAAGCCCGCTTTTTACCGTCCATGATGATTTCCAGGGGCTTGCAAAATCTAACGTGACGAAAATACTGGGTTGCTTCAATGGTTTCACAATTTATAAGCTTATCCCAGTTAATAAAGTCTATCAAATCGTTATGTTTTACTGAAAAATAACCCACGTTCATTGAAATAACATTATGAAAGAAATGAGAGCCCAGTGATGCATCCAGGGGGAAGTCTTCCATGCTTACCTCAACAATAATCTTTGCGTTGGAAATATGGGACCAGGCCACCGGTATTCCAATAAACCGGTCTCTAGTACCCCAGCGTCCCGGGCCGATAAGAATATACTTCCTGTTTTCTTTTGCCATTTTCTGATTGAGAATCTCAATCTCATCCCGCATTTTTTCAGTTTTAAGTTTGTCAAACTTTTTCATATCGATGTAAATGACATCGTAAATGTCCTCAATAATCCCATTTCCCATTCCGTTTTCTGAGTAAAGAAGCAGGCGGTCATTGTCAATTACATCAAGGTTGATATCGCTGGTAATGAGGTTTTTTATCAGGGGTTTTATCTGCAGCAGATAAAAAGAAGTTCTCCCTTCTTCATCCTTGTTCAGATTCACGGCAAATTCAATTTCGATGGGCGAGCCCATGGCTTCTGAAACGGTATCGAGAATCACTTCGATGGTTTTGGCCAGGGGCATATAGTCATACTTGAGGATATTGGCAAAGTTGATTACCCTGGGGCCTGGTTGTGTGATGCCGGGAATGGTCCTTTCGCTCGAGTAGTCATAAACCGATGCGGAATGCTTGATAGTGCCGTGTTTTTCTGCTTCTGAGATTTCCAGTTTGGTTAACCCGGCATCTTCTCCTTTTAGCAGGTTCAGGTCTTTTCTTGCCATGTCAATGGCATAAAAGTGCAACTGTGAATTTTTAAACAGGTCTTTGGGAGTGTAAATTTCAAGCTGGGGATGCACGGGAGAGAATCGGAAGGTTTTTTCTCCTTCTACAACATATTTTCCCAGGCCTACGGCTGCAACAGCAAACCCTTCATCGGGCTTCATGTAAGAGAATGGGTAAAAATTGTAGGATTGCGCAACACCACTGATATGTGGATAGAAATAACTTTCGTAAGGATTGCCAGCTACTTCCTGGACAATAACTGCCATTTTTTCTTCTTCAATTTTATAGTTTACTGCCTTGAAGTAGGACTGGGCAGTGGGGGAGAAGATAGAAGCAAATACCAGCTTTATGGCGTCCATGGTTTGCTTTAGCCGTTCGTTGATGTCAGGATGGTTGTTGGGAAGCAGAAAAGTATCAAATATGCCTGCAAAAGGTTGCATCAACGAATCTTCAAACAGGCTTGATGAGCGTATTGCCAGAGGTTTTGTAATTATAGAAAGGTAAATTTTCAGCCGCTTTATAAGGGTGGCCGACAGTTCTCCTTCCACAAAGAGTTTCTTGATGGTCTGATAGTCCTGCTCTTCGTAAATTTTATCATAGAGTTTGTTTCTTTGGATAAACTGCTCAAACTCTTCTGCTCCAATGATGGAGGTTTTAGGCGCCCTGATGTTGATATCGGGAACAATATTTTTGAAAGAGAAGTTGTTGATGAGCATGTTGATAAAAGCAAGTCCACGTCCCTTTCCTCCCAGTGAGCCAGGAGCAAGACTTACAACATTGGTTTCATCGAGCAGCAGTGACTCTTCAAAGTTTACGACCTTCCCTTTTTGCCTTTCCTGGATACATTTTTCAATGATATCAATCATGTATTTCCTTACCGCACCCGGACAGTCAAAGTCCTCCACCTTTAAAGGCTTGATCTTTTTAGCTATTTGAATTTCCCCCCTGGCCATGAGCCAGTGAGAAAAATGATTCTTCCGGGCATGGTAAATAAGAGACTTTTCGGGAATTGACTTCAGGTGTGATTGAAACTCTTTCATCGAACGTGCTACAGCAATCTCTTTTCTGCCTTCTTCGTCGCGGTATACGAAATTTCCAAAGCCAAGATAATAGTTGATAAAACTCTGCAAATCCTGCTTGAGGGTTTCTGAGTTTTTATTGATAAAAGTAGATTTTAGCAGATAGGCGTTTTGCGAATTTTCAATATCAGATGATTGCAACACTACGGGCAGCTCGGGCATCTGGCTTCTAACATAGCTCACAAGACTTAAGCCTGCATGTTCGTCAAGCTTGCCGTTTTTTTCAAATTTTACATCGGAAATCAGGCACAACAAATTTTCGCGGTATTGGTCGAACAATGTGAGTGCTTCGGTGTAGTTGGAGGCAAGAATAACTTTGGGCCTTACGCGCATTTTCAGCAGCTTGTGGGTTTCGTCGGTATTCACTTCTTCTATCAGTTGCTGAGTCTGCTCAATAACAATAGAATAGAGAATGGGCAGGTATCTCGAATAATATCTTGCTGAGTCCTCCACCAGCAATATCACTCTAACCATACCAATATTGATATCATTCTCCACGTTCATGCGATCTTCAATAAACTTCACCATGGCAAGAAAAACGTTAGAGTCCCCATTCCAGACAAACACCTTATCAATGGAGCTTATGTTTTTATTTCCATCTTCAAACATTCCGATATCACTGTTATTGTTGAGTAGCAAGAATATCGGGAGGTTGAGGTAAATCTGTTTAATAATCCGGCTGAGCTGGATGGGTGTGTTTTTGTCAACACCCATCATTACAATGACCATGTCAAAGTGTTTTTCCTGCAGTTTCTCCAGTGCCTCTTCCGGTGTTGAAACACCTGTAATGCGGGGTGCCGAAGATAGATTCAGCTGGTAATACTCTCCCCGCACCTGTTCAAAGAATCGTCCTTCCTGCTCAATAATATAGGCATCGTACAGGTTGGCCACCAAAAGTATCTCTCTTACCTTGTTGGGCATCAGATCATGATAGATGTCCCGGTCAGAATTGTGTTTGATCAGGAATTTTTGCAGCAACTGACGGCTCATGTCCGCATGGGTTCTTTCTGATTCAGGTTTTTCCTTTTCTTTCTCCAACGAACTCTTTTTAAGCAGTTCTTTGCCGATAAAAGTGTTGAGATAACCGGATATGAGCGAACTGAGGTTGTTGATCAGGTCTCTTTCTTCCATTAAAAAAGGACCTTCGTCCTGCGGAGGATGTTGGTTGAGATAGAAAATTTCAATGGAACCTTCTTTTCCGTCGATGGTTTCAAAGGATTTTTTCTGGCTCCATTGGGTTTCTTTGAATTTTGTGGTGCTCAGAAAGGAGCCTTTTCCATATTTTATTCGTGCCATAGCTTCCTCAGGATATTTCCATGCTGCCGGGAGGATTTTGGCGATTTCACTGAGCATTTCATTTATGGAAATATTTTCCCGGCGCAATATATTGGTGGTTTTATTTATGGCCCCAAGCTCTTTGAGTCTCTCCCGTTTTTCGGAAAGAATTTTCTGAAGTTGATAAAACCCCGGGTCGAATGATTACCTTTGTGGCAGTAAAAAAATAGCAATACCTA